>CABTWT010000059.1 GCA_902488555.1 uncultured Anaerococcus sp. | reverse complement strand
AGGGGTAAAATATATAACAAGGAGAATATTATGAAAATTAGTAATAAAATTTTATTAACTGCAATCTTGGCAGTAAGTCTAGCATCTTGCACAAACTCCGATTCAGGAGAAAATCTAAGTGAAGATGTGGTAGCTAGCATGGAAGATGATTCAACAGATAAGTCAACAGATGAGCTAATCGAAGATGTATCTGAAGATTCCAATACCGAGATTAGCGAAAACGAAGATAATAAAGAAGCTGACCAAAAAGTCGAAGAACCAAAAGCAGAAGAAAAGACAGTAATAAATGTCAAAAATCAAAATAAAGAAGATTCTGACAAAGAAAGTTCCGACAAAGAAAATGCTGATGATTCACAAAACACAAGCGAAAGTGAAGAAGATATGGACTACCAAGACCAAGACGGAGTTTATTTTTCAAGCCTAGTTGCATCAAAAGGCGGAGAACGTGATAGTGACATGGGTCTTGCTACAATTTCTAGTATCAAAATCGAAGAAGATATACTAATAGTAGAAGGCACCATGGACTACAGAGAAGATCCAAATTCTGAAGAAAATCCAAAAGAGCTTGAAAAAAAGACATACAAATTTAAATTTAACTCTGACACTAAGTTCCAAGCAGTTGGTGGCCTAGCCGAACCAGAAATATTTACTCCAGCAGAATTTATTGAATACTATCAAGGTATAACAGATTCTGGCCTAGGACTAAATATCGAAGTAAAAGATGGAATAGCAAGCACAGTTTCCTTTGCTTCATAAGTTAAAAATCCAAGGATTTATTCCTTGGATTTTTTTATTTCTATTATAAAACCATTATCATAATGTATTTGCCAGCCATGCAAATCACAAATTCTCTTGACATTAGATAGGCCCATGCCACGAAGTTTGTCACCTGTTCTACTTTCCTCACCTGTAAATAGTGGCTTGAAGATTTCGCTAACCTTATCTTTACTAATGCCCTTGCCAGAGTCTTTAAATATAAGCTTATCTTTCCTGTAATCTATATATATTTTTACATAACTTTCATTATGATCAATGGAATTTTGCAGTATATTTTGTATGAGTCTTTTGAATAATTTTTCATCAACAGGGATAATTTCCTGGTCTGACTCAGCAAATAAAATGTCAATTTCCCCACCATTATCCAAAAAATACATGTAGTTATCGCCAACATATCTTCTTATAATCTCTAGTATATCTTTTGATTCTTTCTCGATATTTCTACTTCCAAGACTTGCAAATTCCAATAATTCATCTACCCTATCATTTAAAATATTAGCATTTTTCTCTATCGATTCTAAGTATACTTCTTTCTTATCATTGTCTATAATTTCATCATTAAGGGCCTTAGAATAAGAAATTATCACAGAAAGCGGAGTCTTTACATCATGGGCTATGCCTCTAAATAGCATGTCTTTTTCCTCTTCTTCCTTACTATATATTTCGCTCATCTCTTTGTTGATGCGCCTTGAAAGCCATCTGACAATGGCATAAATAATGCTAAGATAGATAAGTACTATAAGAATGGCTATTGCTATAATTTCAGTTTTTAGTGGAACTTTTTCATGGTTTATATCAACTTGCCAGATGTATTTGACAGCCTCATTATCATATTCTAAAAAAAGCTTATTGCCATCTATTGTATTATAGACCATCCTTGTCTTTGATCCAGAATTTAATGCAAGCATATCAATTAACTCATTTTCTGAGTACTTATCCTTGAAGTCTTTGTTATAGGACCTTATAACATGGCCATCCTTTAGGACAAAGCCCGAACCACCATAAGTACCGATAGCCTGCCAATCTATAGCTGTGTCATCTACAGTTTCTCTAGTTGGGAAATACTTTGAAACGTAATTTTCAACATTGTTTTGGTTAAAAACCATGCCAAGGCTTAGCAGAAAAATAAGACTTACAATTATGAAAACTATTATAAAAATCACTGTATTTTTTAAAATATTTTTCCTAGTATTCATCAATCTTTCCTCATCATGTAGCCAAGTCCTCTTATGGTTATGATTATTGTCGGATTTTTGGGATTATCCTCAATCTTATCTCTTAAGTTTGAAATATGAACCATGATCGTATTATCATCGTTTATAAAGTCTCCATCCCACAAGTACTCATAAATCTCACCTTTGGTAAAAACTTTGCCTGGAGTTGTCATAAACATGGTAAGAAGTTCATATTCCTTGGCCCTGAGCCTAAGGATTTTATCATTTTTATAAACTTGCCTGTTAGCCTTATCCCAACTTAGCTTTCCTACCCTTATAATCTCTTCATTGTTGGCTCTTTTTTGCCTACGCAAAAGAGCTATAGAACGTGCTAGTAATTCTCCTGGATCAAAGGGTTTGGCTAGGTAGTCATCGGCTCCTAGGTATAGTCCCTCGATTTTTTCTTTGACAGTTGATTTGGCTGATAAAAATATTATTGGAAAATCCCTATCTTGGCCGATTTCCTTTAGAACTTCAATTCCATCCATTTCTGGCATCATGATGTCTAATATTATGAGATTTACAGAATTTTTATCCAAAAGTTCAAGGGCCTCAACACCATTTCTAGCTTCTATTACTTCGAATCCAGAATTAGTCAGATATAGCCTTACAATATCCCTTATTTCCTTGTTGTCATCTACTACCATTACTAGTTCATTCACAAAATCTGTCCTCTTTCCATCATCAAATCAAGGTTGTTCTTCTCATCAAAACTCAAATTTTCTCGCCATTGTTTGTAATATTTATCCAAAATTCTAGCCTTTAGTTCTCCCTCTGTATAGAAAGTCTTATCCAATTTATAAAAGACCCTATCTTCGTATTTAATCTCATCGACGCCAGTTTGATCTGCCATGTACTTATCTTGAACTAATTGGGCTGTGCCTTCTATAAATTGCTTGTAGTTTATGTATAACATCAAATCATCAAATAGTGTAGAGAAGTTCTTTTTTATATAGGCTTCTTTTTCTGCCTTTGCTTTCTTGTAATTATCAGCATTTCCAGAATCATAAATATCCAAAAGTCCCATATACTCTGCTTCCCAAAGTTTTTTAAATTCTGGGTCCTTGTCCATTTTTTCAATAGCTGCCATAAATTCATCGTAGTCTTCCTCTACTTCGCTTTGGCCATCACTTACATCATGGACCATATCTAGCCCATGTTGCATCTGATAGCAGTGGAAGCTCTCGTGAACAAAGACTGACTTGTAATTTGCTTCTTGATTAGTGGTTCCACCCATTCCCCCATAAATATTTTTGAATTTATCAAAGGAAATAGCTTTAATAAGTGGCTTTCCATCTAGCTTTAGCGCCTCAATTCCTAATACTGGATCATCTGGTTGCTTTTCTATTATCTTGCCATTTTGATACCTAAATTCCTTATTAAAATTATACCAAATATCCTTGGTATATGAAGACATCTCAAAGCCTTTCCAAAGTTTTGTGGTATCATAGGTCTCTACTTCATAAATTAGACTAAGGCTTACTGGATCAATTGTAGTTATTCTCATAGAAAAACTCGCAAGCAAAAGTCCAAGACCAGCTAAAAAATAAATGATTTTACTTTTCACGACCTAGCCTCCATTTTTTTACAAGATATAACATTCCAAGCAAAATCCACAAATAGATTAGGCTATGAACAAGGATCCTATAATTTGTGAAGTTGCCAAAAAATAAATCACGCTCTATCTCTCCAAAAACACTTATAGGTGGGAAGATATTTAAAATACAAGTCATTACTTGACCAAATACACCACCCTTCATCTCTACTATTAGCCTTAAAATTTCTCTCATAGCGCCAACAATTACAAAAAACACCCCAAAAAGTGCAGCAGGAGCCGGTGGCAAAATCAAGTTAAAAACTGACATTAATAGGCTACTTGTAAGAATAGCTATTAGATAAACTATGATAGCTAGGATAAAACCAACAATAGATATACTCGGTTGGTTTATAATAACATTTATTACCATTCCAACTAGCAAGACCAAACCCATTACAAGGCTAATTATTACATCGGCTCTTATAATTTCAGAAACTTGCTTATCCAAGGATTTGCCATGGACTTTCAAAATATCAACCAAGCCACTTGCTAAATGTTTTCTAAAAGAACCCATAGAAAGTGTAATAGCAGCCAGAGCTGCAAGCATATTGGTTAAGGTCCAAGCAGTAGCATACTGACTATATTCTGAATTACTATTAACCCCAGGTGCCGATAAACTAATACTTGATGAAACAAAGGCTGTAATGAGTATTCCTATTATGGCAAAGATTACAAATGAAGACTTAGATAAATTTTCCCTTATATGTAATTTAACGAGGGTCATAATTTACTTCCTTTCCAAAATCCATAAAAATATCAGACAAAGATTTTTCTTTAAAATCATCTCTAGTAAAATACTTGAAACTATTAGCTCCCATAATTATAACTCCCCTATCACATATACGTTCCACATCCCAAAGTAGATGGGAATTTAGAACTATTGCTTTATCAGAAGATTTGAGCGATTTTATCAAATCCTGCATAGCCATCTGCCCAAAAAAATCTAAACCACTTGATGGTTCATCAAGAAGAATGATATCGGGATTTCCAATAAGACTTTCAGCTACAGCAAGGCGTTGAATCATACCCTTAGAATACTTACCAAGTTTGGTTTTATTAGCTGGATCGAGTCCTACTTTTCTCATCAAATCTTCTAAGTCATCACTAGTCCCTTGAGCATTTTTAATAAGTTCCAAAAGCTCCATACCAGTCAAAATCTCTGGGAAAGTAGGAGTCTCTGGAGAATATCCAATTTTAAATCCATTGTAGTCAATATTGCCCGAATAATCCTTATCAAGTCCCAAAATCATACGGATGAGACTAGTTTTTCCAATCCCATTAGGTCCTATCAGTGCAAAAATTTCTCCTTTATTAATATCTAAATTAAAATCATTATAAATAATATGATCATCAAATTTTTTATGTAAATCACTTACTTTTAGCATATTATTTACCTCCCAATAATAGGATAAATCATTATGCTAAGAATAAACTTAAAGAACCTTAAATTAAACTTAAATATAAAAAAACTCTTAAAAGTTTTACTAATAATGCTTTTAAGAGGCTTTAGTTTATTCTTTTGTATCCCCCACAATAAGCGACATGGAAAAGTCATATCCTGCCCTTGCTGCCACATTCATAGACTTTACATGGGAAAATTGGGTGGAATATATTACTGTTATTTCTGGGTTTTCTTCTCTTGCTATGTTTACAAGATTATTTACTAAGTCTGAGCTTAGATTTTGGTATTTAGGGTTTTGGGCCAATTTTTCTACACCTATTTCCCATAAATATTTGGAGTTCTGATTGGCTCCTGCTATGGCTATAAGTTCTTCATTATCATAGTAGGCTAGGGCAAGTCTATCTTTCCAAATTCCATTATCAAAGCTAAAGGCAAATTTGGTCACTCCCTTAAATTTTAAAAAGTATTCTTCTTTTATCCTAGTAAATTCATAGGGACTTTCTATTTTCTTAAAACTTCTACTTGGTCCCATAATTGGAGCCATATTTTTTAGGGTCATCTTGTGATTTTTAAGGATATCTTGTAGTTTTATAAGATTGGGAATTTCCATAAACCATTCAGCTGGGTAGTCGCTGTATTCTTTTTCTAATTCTTCTAGTAAATTTTTATTATCAGAGCGAACCAACAAGGAATTGCCCACGCAATTGATGGCAAGTGGATGGCGATTTTAGGATAAGAAACTATCACCGTAGTCATTTAAAATAAAATGATTTTTGCCATCTAGTAAATTTTTATTTCCAAAGTCATTTTCTAATTGTTTTATCACATTAATATCCATATAATACTTCCTCACATAAAAAATGGCTGGGATAGTAGGACTCGAACCTACGCTCTCCAGAGTCAGAATCTGGTGCCTTACCAACTTGGCTATATCCCAACATGTATTATATTTAACAATTATATCACTTATCGACTTACTATTAAAGTTTTTTATTAATACTTAGCTTATATTCTAATTTTAAGAAGTTTTCAAAAGTATAAAAGGTAAAATTATTATAGTAGACTTTTTTATTAGGTCTTATTTTGTACATGGTAAATAACAGCATTAATTATTTACTGAAAAATTAAATATAGATAAAAATAATCAATGATTATGGGGGTATATGTCAATTAATTATTTTATCGAATTATTGGGAGGTCTAGCCCTGTTTTTGTACGGGATGGCCATGATGAGCAAGGGATTGGAGCTTGCCGCAGGTGATAAGCTTCGTGTCATTATTGAAAAGATGACATCCAATTTCTTTAAGGCAATTTTAGTCGGAGTTATTGTTACCGCCATCATCCAATCCTCATCTGCTACAACTGTCATGGTTGTAGGTTTTGTAAATGCGGGCTTGATGAATATCTACCAAGCCGTTGGGATAATCATGGGTGCAAATATCGGTACAACTATCACCGGTCAGCTAGTAGCTTTAAATATTTCTACCATAGCTCCAATTATTGCCTTTATTGGTTTCGTATTGAATTCTTTTTCTAAAAAAGAGAGGAAGACTTTTTTAGGACAAGCTATTATGGGTCTTGGATTCCTATTTATGGGTATGGAGTTTATGAGCAAGGCCATGGAACCACTTAGGGATTATCCAGGTTTTATCACACTTATGACCAAATTTCAAAATCCTTTCCTAGGAGTATTGGCTGGTACAATTATAACAGCTCTTATTCAATCATCATCAGCATCTCTTGGTATCTTACAAGCTGTTGCTAACCAAGGTGTCATACCACTAAAATCCTCTATGTACATAGTATTTGGCTTTAATATAGGAACTTGTATTACATCAGTCCTATCTGCTCTTGGATCATCCAAAAATGCAAAGAGGACAGCTCTAGCCCACGTACTTTTTAACATTATAGGTACAATCATATTCATTATTGTAGCTATTTT
>CABTWT010000058.1 GCA_902488555.1 uncultured Anaerococcus sp. | reverse complement strand
CAGACGTGTGCTCTTCCGATCTAAATCAATAATCAGAGTACAGGACGAGCAAGACTAGAAGATTTTCTTGCAGTTGTTTTAAAAGATACTGAAGACGTATGGCATCAAAAATTTAACGAAATGGATGCAAACTATGTTGAACCAACTATGGTTCCTTATGAAGGATCAACAAGATCGGCATGTGGGGTAGCACAATCAAATATGGGGCCATTTTATTGTCCCATTGATGAAAGCATATATATTGATGTAGACTTCTACAACCAACTTCAAAGTCAGTTTGGAGCAGGTGGGGATTTCGCCCTAGCATATGTATTGGCCCATGAAGTTGGCCACCACGTGCAAAAACAACTGGGGATATTAGATCAGACTAATAAATTGAGAAAAACTTTATCTAAAAAAGAATACAATAAATACTCTGTAGCCCAAGAGTTACAGGCAGATTATTTTGGAGGACTATTCGCATACTATGTAGAAGAACGTGGATACCTCGACCCAGGCGATATAGGAGAAGCAATGGATGCAGCGGCATCTATAGGAGATGACAGAATTCAGGAGATGTCAGGAAGAAGTGTTAATGTAGACACATTCACTCATGGTTCATCAGCCCAAAGAAAAGAAGCCTTCGACCTAGGGTATAAGTATCACGATATAGAGCACTCTATGGTGTTTTTTGACAATATCCAATAATCAACAAAAAATAGGGTTAAGATAAAATAAAGGATGCTAGCTTATATAATGCTAGCATCCTTTTTGATATTAGAAAGTCCCCACGTGTGCGGGATAGACCGGTTGGGCTGTAGTGAACTTAGAAGCTACATTGGAACACCCCTACAAAACTTGCAAGTTTTTCCCTATATTTTCATCATCACTGCTTATAGATTTATTTATAAGTCTTCTTTGCGATTCGCTTAGCCAATGATCATACAAAAAAGCCACCATATTTTTTGTATCTATAAGATGAATATATAGGGGCAACCACTCAAATGAGCCATTATTATCCTGTTTTTTAGCCCAAAAGTTCTTATTTATTGTCATCTCCACATTCCCTTATTATTTTCCTTGGCATTATTTTCAAATTCATCAAATACATCTTTATATTTAACATCGGGTTTGTAGTTTCCAGCAAAGGCGTAGCCTTCTTTTACCAATTTGCCATTTAGATTAATTTCTCCTAGTTCTTCTTTTGTTGGATTTGTAGGATCTCCTGGTTTTTCTAGCCATATATATCTTAGGAGTCTGCCGTGTTTGTCGGTGTTTGATATGTCCTTTTCTAGGTAAACAGTTTTGTTTTTAATCATATCTTTTGTATAGTGAAAGGCTTCTTTGCCGAAGTGTTCCCTGATTCCCTTTTTTGGATTATATTCAGGAGTGTTTATTCCTGTAAAACGTACCTTTTGTTTTTCTCCATCTATTATTATATGAGCTGTGTCCCCATCAACTATCCATTCCACTTCGCCTGTTTGATAGTATGAGTCTTCGTTTTGATCTTCTATTAGACAGGCTGAAAGTATGAATAGCATTATAATTAACAAAAATTTATTCATATATTTTTTCATTTCTTACTCCTTTACTCTTTCTATTTATTATATCAAAGTATTAAAATATTTATATTATAAATTAAAAAAATAGAGCTTAATGCTAGTATAGGTGTATATCTAGTATATAAAGCTCCATTTGATTTATCTTAAAATAATTTTATTTAGTTGTTCTAATATTATTTGTAAGATACTAGTGCAGAATTATGGTATATCTTATCCAATTAAATTATCACTAGTTTTTTTATCCTCTTCCTTTTCTGGAATTATGATATTCATTAATACTGCAGAAATAGCGGATAATACTACTGGGGATGCACCTATAGCAACTTCTAGGCTATTTGGCATAAATGATACACCTGCTGCATTTGCCGCTGTAACTACTGTTGTAAATCCAAAACCAATGGCCACAGATACACCAACTATAGAAGTATTTCTAAGTGTAAGTGGTTGATTTGCAATCATACGTATACCATTCATAGTAATCGCAGCAAATATTGATAGAGTTGCTCCTCCTATTACAGGGGCTGGAATAGATGTTAAAAATGCTGAAAGTTTTGGGAAAAGTCCAGCTACAAGAATAATTATTGCAGCTTGAGTAAAAACTTTTTTGTTTATTACTTTGTTTATTGAAACAATGCCTGCATTTTGTGAGAATGTTGCTGTTGGTAAAGTACCAATAGTTGTACCAATTATATTGGCCACTCCAAATCCTATTATCCCTCCGCGTAATTCATCATCTGTCGGTACCCTATCCATACCACCTATTGTTGTTGAACTCATATCACCAATGCCTTCTATAGCTGTTACTATAAAAATAATTACAAAAGAAGCTATAGCTGATCCATTAAATCTGATACCAAAATGAAATGGTTTGGTAAGTGAAAACATTGGTGCCGTACCCACAGAAGATAAATCAACCATATTAAAGAAAAATGACACTATGTAACCTACTATCATTGCAAGTAATACTGAGGCTAGTTTTGAAAATCCTTTACCAAAATGTGTAAAGCCTATATTAGCTACTAAAGTTATTATAGCAACTAGCCAATATTGCCAAGATCCCCATCCAGCCATGGTTAGGTCTCCACCTCCACCCATATTTTGAATAGCTACAGGATATAATGATAAACCTATACACAAAACTACAGTTCCTGATACTAGAGGTGGAAAATATGGAAGTATGTATTTTAGCCCATAACCAAATAAAATTGAGACTAAGGCAGCTATTAGTTGAGCACCCAAGATAATAGCTACTATATTTCGGGGACCCAAATCTTGATATTGGTTTCCTAGAGCAAGCATTGTAGGTATGTATGAAAAACTAACACCATATATCATAGGCAACCTTGATCCGATTTTACCAATTGGATATATCATCAATAGTGTAGTAAGTGCAGAGCCTATTAATGACATTTGAACTAAAATAGTTGAATCCTCTGGAGATAACCCTATAACACCGGCAAGTATTATTGGTGGTGCTATACAGCCTGCAATCATTGCTATTACGTGTTGCAAGGCTAAGGGGAAGGATTCTTTAATAGGGACATCAGCTTCAAATTTAAATAAATTGTTATACGTATTACTCATATCAACCTTCCTTTCATAAACGTAATATTTTCGTATCTAATATATTTTACAACTAAATATTAGATAATGTAAACAAAATTATTATATAAAAGAAATTAGTCTTTAGTAGTTTTTTAAGGCTCTCTCTATCCTTCTTTTATCGTCTTTTCTCTTTAAACTTTCACGTTTATCGTATAGTTTTTTACCCTTAGCTAGGGCAATTTCTATTTTTACTAGGCCATTTTTCTCATAAATAGAAAGCGGCACTATGGTAAAACCAGCCTGACTTTTCTTGCAAATTAGAGTACTTATTTCTTTTTTGTGGAGCAATAGCTTCCTAGTCCTAGTAGGATCGATTTTTTTATCATAGGCTTCGCTAAATGGCGTTACATGCATACCGTATATATAAATCTCTCCATTTTTATCTCCAATAAAACTTTCCTTGATACTAACCTTGCCTTGTTTAATACTTTTTACTTCATCACCCTTAAGTTCAATACCTGCTTCATATTTCTTTTCTATAAAATAATCATGAAAGGCCTTTTTATTGTTCGCTAACTGTTTCATTTTCCTCCAATAAATCAAAGTCGATATTTTTTTGATAAATATCAACATCTCTTACTTCTATCTTAACCCTATCCCCTATGGAATAGAATTTCTTATTTGCTGTATTAAATGCTTTTAAGCTATCTTCAATGTATTCAAAGTGTTCATCTGAGAACTTATACATAAACAAGCCCTCTACCGTATTATCAAGCTCTACAAAAATCCCAAAATCTGTGATTGAACTTATATTTCCCTCAAACTCTTCACCTATAAATCTTCTCATATATTTGCACTTCATCAAATCTTCCACCTCACGCTCCGCATCTTCGCTTCTACGCTCGGTCATTGATAAGTGCTCGCTGAAATTATCTAGGCTATTTTCTAGGCTTGCTTGGTTGAATTTGTTTAATTTATTTTTAATATAAGTTTTTAAAAGTCTATGGACAATCAAATCCGGATATCTACGGATTGGACTTGTGAAGTGTGTATAAAACTCAGTAGAAAGGCCAAAGTGTATATCTCTTTTCTTGCTATATTTGGCCTTTTGCATGGTCCTTAGCATCAATAGGTTTATGATACTCTCCTCATCTTCACCCTTAACATCTTCTAGTATTTTTTGAAAATCTTTTGGGTGAAGTTCACTTCCTCTGATATTGTAGCCCATAGTATTTAGAGCACGCTTGAAATTGTCCAGTTTTTCCTGGGATGGCTTTTCGTGAACTCTATATATAAATGGAAAATCCATATATCCAAATAAAGTTGCAACTGTTTCATTGGCAACTAGCATAAACTCTTCTATCATTTTGTTACCTGTGCCACGGTCATGGACAGAGATGTTTAATACTTTACCATCATCCGTTGTATCAATCTGACTTTCTCTAAAATTAAAGTCTATTGCTCCCCTATCTTCTCTTTTTTGTATTAAAATTTTGTGAAGTTCATCAAACAGTGATAACTTCTCCTTAAGATAATCATCATGGTAAACTTCATCGTCTCCATCATCCAAAAATGCATTGACGTCATCATAAACTAGCCTGTAATCAGAATTTATTACAGATTCGTAAAAGTCATTTGCAATTACATTGCCCCTACCATCTATGGTCATCTTAAGACTTATGCTAAGCCTATCTACATTTGGATTTAATGAACATATACCATTTGATAGTTCTACTGGAAGCATTGGTATTACAACATTATATAGGTAAGTAGAGTTACCCCTATCATAGGCATCTCTATCTATGGAACTTCCCCTTCTTACATAGTGAGCAACATCAGCTATATGAACATATAGGTCATACTTATCGCCGTTTTTTTCTATAGAAATCGCATCATCAAAGTCTTTGGAATCTCTACCGTCTATGGTAACTGTAAAAAGTTCTCTAAAGTCTTGTCTAGTTCTAGTATCTTCTTCCTTAACCTCGGTATCTAGGTATAAAACTTCTTTTTTTGTATCTTTGGAAAATTGATATGGAATTCCATGTTGGGCCACTATAGAATAAATGTCGACATTTTTGTCATTTTTGTGGCCTATGATTTCAACTATTCGACCCTCGGGATTACCTTTTTTAGGGAAATTTATAATTTCAGCTATAACCTTATCTTTGTTTTTGGCCTTTTTAGTATATTTCTTTTCTATATAGATATCTTTGCCTATAGCTTTGCTATCAGATACTACAAATCCAAATCCCTTGGATTCCTGAAAGGTACCGACAATCTTAGTTTTGCCTCGTTCTATAATTTCAAGAACTCGCCCTTCGGCATTTTTACCCTTTGAGGCTTCTTTTGTTATCTCAATTTTTACTTTATCACCATCAAAGGCATCCCCTAGGTTGTCTTTTGATATAAACACATCATTCATATCTTTATTTTCTGATATGAAAAATCCATAGCCTCCTTGAGCAAGGGAAATTGTTCCTATCAATGATAGTTCTTCATCACTTATAGGCATGATCCTCTTTTTGTGGCTGATATGAATTTTATTATCTTTTTCAAGTTTTTTCACTTCATCATATATCACGTCTTTGGTGTACTTGTCAGCCTTCATATAAGCAGCTAATTCTTTTCTTGTAATTGGATTGTAATCTTCATCATAAACTATGTTTAAAATAAGGTCTCTTAAATTCATTATTAACTCGTTTCTTTTTATAACTATAAAAAAAGAGGCTAGATAGCTTTCCTATCCTTAGCCCCTACATTACTATTAGAAATATTATACTTGCTAGGAAAAGTAAAACTCCACCAGCAACAACTACTTTATCTAACATTTCGTTTTTTGTTTTGTGAGCACTTCTACCAAATACGTTAGTTTCTTGGCCAGCTAGTGTTCCCAAACCATCAGTTTTTGGATCTTGCATTGTTACAGCTACTATAACTATTAGCGATGCAATCATCAAAACAACTGCTAAAAAGTTTTCCATTAAGACACCTCCGATTTCATCTTTTCATAGTATACCACTATTAGGCATCTTACGCAATTTATATGGACTAAGTTATTAATATAATACCCGAAATATATTATTATAAATAAAAAACGGGGTCGCCCCCGCTCTAAAAATTTTAATTAGTCATTGAATCTATCTTTTAGATTATAGAATGCTTTTAGACCTTTAAATTCTGCATTTGTCCAAAGTTCATCTTCAATTCTTAATAGTTGATTGTATTTTGCAACACGATCTGTTCTTGAAGGTGCACCTGTTTTAATTTGTCCAGCATTTACAGCTACTACAAGATCAGAAATTGTAACGTCTTCAGTTTCACCAGATCTGTGAGAAACTACTGCAGTGTATCCAGCTTGTTTTGCCATTTCGATAGCATTTAGTGTTTCTGTTAGAGATCCGATTTGGTTAACTTTGATTAGAATTGAGTTTGCAACATTTTCTTTGATACCTTTTTCAAGTTTTTCAGTATTTGTTACAAATAGGTCATCACCTACTAGTTGAACTTTGTTGCCAAGTCTTTCTGTAAGTTTTGCCCAACCTTCCCAGTCATTTTCATCTAGACCGTCTTCGATAGATACGATTGGATATTTTTCTACTAGGTTTTCTAGCCAGTCAATCATTTCGTCTTCTGAGTAAACAGTTCCTTCACCTTCTAAGTGGTATTTGCCATCTTCTTTATTGTAGAATTCACTTGAAGCACAGTCCATAGCTATAAATACATCTTTTCCTGGTACATAGCCAGCTGTTTCTATAGCTTCAACGATAATTTGTAGAGCTTCTTCGTTTGATTTAAGGTTTGGAGCAAATCCACCTTCATCACCAACAGCTGTGTTGTATCCCTTATTTTTTAGAACTTTTTTAAGATTGTGGAATACTTCTGCACCCAT
>CABTWT010000057.1 GCA_902488555.1 uncultured Anaerococcus sp. | reverse complement strand
TGGCGACCGCACATCTTATCCCCAACCATGATCTTACGTTTGGTTGCTACATAAACTCTTATTACTTTGTTAACGCCTGGAGATAATTCGTCTCCATCTTTTTTGTCATACTCTTTTACATCTACGACAATACCTTGTTCACCATGTGGTACTTTAAGGCTGGTATCGCGTACTTCACGAGCCTTTTCTCCAAATATTGCACGTAGTAGTCTTTCTTCTGGTGAAAGTTCTGTTTCACCTTTTGGTGATACCTTACCAACTAGGATATCGCCAGATTTTACCTCAGCACCGATTCTGATAACCCCGTTTTCATCAAGGTTTTTCTTCATATCATCGCCGACATTTGGTATATCTTTGGTAATTTCTTCTGCACCAAGTTTTGTCTCACGAGCTTCACATTCGTGTTCTTCTATGTGAACTGAGGTTAGGACATCGTCGATTACAAGCTCTTCGTTAAGTAGCATAGCATCTTCGAAGTTATAACCTTCCCATGTTGTAAAGGCTATTAGGATATTCTTACCAAGGGCAAGTTCACCATTTTCTGTTGATGGACCATCTGCAAGGATTTCATTTGCTTCAACGTGGTCATCAAGTTTAACTATTGGTCTTTGGTTGATGGTTGTACCTTGGTTTGCTCTTTCAAATTTTAATAGATTATAAGTTTCTATCTCGCCATCACTATCTCTTTTTAACTTGATAGTTTCATCACCTACATAAACAATTTTTCCTGCACTTCTTGAAACCACACAAACACCAGAGTCTTTTGCAGCCCTGTGTTCTATACCAGTTGCTATTATTGGAGCTTCTGATTTTAGTAGTGGTACTGCCTGACGTTGCATGTTGGCACCCATGAGGGCACGGGTAGAATCGTCATTTTCCAAGAAAGGAATCAGTGATGCTCCTACAGATACGATCTGTTGAGGAGAAACGTCCATGTATTGGATTTTTTCTCTAGGGTAAATGTCATTTTCACCGTTTAGACCACGACCTGATACTCTCTCGTTGATAAATCTATCTTCATCATCAAGTGGCTCATTGGCTTGGGCTATGATATATGAGTCTTCTATATCTGCTGTTAAGTAGTCTATTTCGTCTGTTACATAACCACCTTCTTTTACAATCCTATATGGTGTTTCAATGAAACCATATTTGTTGATTCTAGCATAGGTTGTAAGAGATGTGATAAGACCGATATTTGGTCCTTCTGGGGTCTCTATTGGACAAATCCTACCATAGTGTGAATCGTGAACGTCACGGACTTCAACACCTGCACGGTCTCTTGACAAACCACCTGGTCCAAGAGCTGATAGTCTCCTCTTGTGAGTTAGCTCACTCATTGGATTTGTTTGGTCCATAAACTGTGAAAGTTGTGATGAGCCAAAGAACTCTTTTATAACTGCTGTAACAGGTTTTATATTTATAAGTCCTTGAGGTGTTGCTAAGTCTGGATCTTGGGTTGTCATTCTCTCACGAACAACTCTTTCCATACGAGCAAGACCTACTCTAAATTGGTTTTGAAGTAATTCACCAACACCACGAACCCTACGGTTTCCTAAGTGGTCGATATCATCAACTTCACCTATACCTTCAAATAGGTTGAATTGGTAGTTTACTATAGCTAGTATATCGCTACGAGTGATATTCTTTGGTGATAATTCTTTCTTTCTCTTAATCATCATGTCAAGAATTTCTTCATTATCACTTGCACTATCAATTATTTCCCTCATAACTGGATAGTAAACTTTTTCTGAGAATTCATCTACGTCAAAGTCTACATCATGAAGTTCTTCAAAAGAATTTATATCAACAAAGTGGTTACCCACTATTCTTAAAATTTGGTCTTCACCATCGTTATTTAATTTTTTGATATCAACTGAATTAATACCAGAATTTTCAATTGCTATAGCAGTAGCTCTGTCGATTGTTTCACCTTCTTTGATGAATACTTCTCCAGTTTCACCATCGATTACATCACTTGCTGCAATTCTTCCTTCAATTCTTGGCCACAAAGCAAGTTTAAGGTTGTATTTGTACCTACCTACTTTTGCCAAATCATATCTTCTATCATCAAACAATAGGTTATTTATGAGAGTTTGAGAAGATTCTAAACTTGCAGGATCTCCTGGCTTTAATTTTCTATATATTTCGATTAGCGCTTCTTCGCTAGTTTCAGAATTTTCTTTTTCTAGGGTTGTTCTAAGATGAGGAGTATCGCCAAGGGCTCTTATAATCTCATCATCACTTTCAAATAATAGGGCACGAACTAAAGTTGTTGCCGGAAGTTTTCTTGTTCTATCAAGACGAACATTTACAGTATGGCTAGCATCTGTATCAAATTCTATCCAGGCACCCCTATTTGGTATAACAGTTGAAGAATAAAGCTTATCACCAGATTTGTCAGTTTCTTCTGCATAATAAACACCAGGGCTTCTAACAAGTTGGCTTACAATTACCCTTTCAGCACCGTTTATTACAAAAGTTGCTGAATCTGTCATCATTGGGAAATCTCCCATGAAAACTTCTTGTTCCTTAACTTCTTCTGTTTCCTTATTAATAAGTCTAGCTTTAACCTTCAAATCTCTTGAATAAGTTGTATCTTTATACTTTGCTTCTTGGATAGAATATTTTGTTTCATCATCAAATTCATATCCAACAAATTCAAGAATAAGATTGCCATTGTAGTCCTCTATTGGAGATATATCCTCTAGGATTTCTCCAAGACCTTCTTTAAGGAACCAGTCATAGGAATCTTTCTGAACTTTTAGCAAATTAGGTAAATCTAAGACTTGAGGGAATTTAGAAAAACTCACACGCTCAGTTTTTCCAAAATACTCTTTGTGATATTGGGCCATTAATTAAAACTCCTTCACTATAAAAACACAATAAAAACACAAAAGGCTAAGAAAATTAGCCTTTATGAATGAATAAAATCTAGATGATTAGATTTCTAGCAATGCTTAATTATACCATCTAATCCAGGGTTTTGTCAAATATGATTTGTCAATATCTTATGATCTTTGCCCTTAAGCTCATCTTCGCTATGGCCAACTATAATACCACTAACCGGGTAGTATCCCCTATCTAGCATAAGCTTATCTATGTATTTGGCCTCATTTCCTAGCTTGTTAACTAGGCCTCTTATATAGCAAGAACCAAGATTTAGATTTGTAGCAGCAAGGGCAATATTTTCCAAAACGCAGCCTGCATCCTCGTATTTGGAAGTATTGTCTTTGTTGGATGAAAAAATTATAAAGACTGGAGCATTATAAAGAGCATCACTATCCTTGCTTGTAAAGTCTTTGTACTCTTGGCTAATCTCTTTGATAAGATCCCTATCCTCTATAACTGTAAGCCTTGAGCTATCGTATTGACCCATGGCAATAGGGGCTTTGTTTGCAGCATCAAGGAGTATTTTTATATCCTCACCACTTATTTTTTCATCTGTGAACTTTCTTGTAGAAACACGTTTACTTAATACATCATAAAAATCCATAAATACCTCACTTTACTATTACTATACAAACAAGATCTAGCTTTTCGAGTATAAATTTTAATTATACCACAAATTAATATTTTTACTCTAAATAATTCCTATTTATGTTATAATAAAAGTAACGGAGGACTTATGAAAGAATTAGTTAAATTATTTTCTACAATTACCGGTATTTTTAGATCGGTAGTTACAATTGTTTTTTTGCTAGCCATAGCTTTTGTAGCCCTAGTTGATGTCAACCTTCTGATGTCTGCAGTTGATATAGCAGGATTTCCTAATATAGCAAAAGGACTTATAAAAGCAATATTAATCGGGATTTTTGCACTTAGTTTTATAATTAATGTCATAATCACAAGACACATCTTTAAGGCAGGAACCACCGGCAAATACCACATATCAAACCTATGCTTCGCCCTTGTTTTTATAATAATCGACGCCTTTTTATTTGTAATGTTAAGAGATGCAAAGAGTCCACTTATCTATGTACTTATAGGCCTAAACGCCTTAATTGTGATAAATTCAATCTTGGGACTTATTGCAAAATCAAGAGGTGCTTATGAAGATGAGCATATACTAGAAGAAGATGTCAAACCTAAAGAATATATTGAGTTTGAAAATAAAAATGACTTAGTAAAAGCAAATAACGATAAAATAAAAATTGACGATACAAGCAAAGTGAAGACAAGTGAATCTAACTACCAACTTTTGGAAAAAGATAAAAAGATGGTTTATGAAAGCAGTTCAAAAACAAATAAAGACCAGGGGCAAACAGTGCGAATAGCAAAGAAGAAAGAAAATAATGTAGGAGAAGAACAATAAAATAAAAAAAGGATATAGAAATGGATGAAAGTTATTACAAATTATTAAAAGAGAACTACAATTCAAAAAGAGAAGTAAGAAACGAACTAATTTCTCTTAGTTCAAAACTATACCTACCAAAGGGAACAGAATATTTTTTCTCAGACATCCACGGTGAAGCAAGTGCATTTTTGCAACTATTAAAGTCTGCATCAGGCAATATCAGGGAAAAAACATCCATAAACTTTGGTGATACCTTGCTTAAAGAAGAACAAGATAGGCTGACCGAACTTGTTTATAATCCAAAAGAAGTCTTGCACGAATTGGAATTAAAAAACGAGCTTACAGAAGATTTCCTAACCATCAATATCCACAGGCTCATAAGCCTATTTAGATTTGTTTCGACCAAGTACGCCAAAGACTATGTAAAGGAAAAATTCGGCGACTTATTCTCACCGATAGTAGATGAATTGCTCTATACCAATGATTCCGAATACAACAAGAAAACCTACTACGATAAAATGGTAGAAAATGTTGTAAAATACGGAGCCGGCAAAGATTTTATCATACTAATTTCAACTTTTATCCAAAGAATTAGCGTCGACAAACTACATGTTGTTGGTGATATATTTGATAGAGGACCTGCTCCTCAAGTCATAATTGATGAACTTATAGGCTTTCCAAACATTGATATTCAGTGGGGCAACCATGACATAGAGTGGATGGGAGCAGTTTGTGGCAATAAGGCTCTTACAGCTGCCTGCCTTGCCAATGCCATCCAATATAGCAACTTTGATATGCTTGAAGATGGTTATGCTATAAATCTTAGACCTTTGTATGAATTTGCCATGACAACATACGGCGATGATCCAGCTGAGATCTTTATGCCTAGAGTTTTTGACAAAAACTTATATGACAATATAAACGATGAAGTTGCTGCAAAGATGTTTAAGGCAATATCTATAATAAGATACAAACTTGACGGCAAACTCCTAGAAAGAAATCCAGAATTTAAGATGGATGATAGAAACTTCCTAAGACATATTGACTACAAAAATATGACCTACAAGGGAGTCCCTCTAAAAGATACAAATCTACCTACAGTAGACCCAGATAATCCACTAAAGCTCACCCCTGAAGAAGAATGTGTAATATCTGTCCTACAAAAAGATTTCAAACGAAGTGTGAAATTAAACAAGCACATAAAGTTCTTATACGAAAACGGTAGCCTCTATAAAGTAGAGAATGGTTCTTTATTATTCCATGGTTGTATTCCACTAAAAGAAAATGGATCTTTCACAGAGATCGAAATAAAGGGCAAAAAATACTGGGGTAAGAGCCTCATGGATAAGCTCGAAGAAATCACTCGTGATGCTTACTACAAAAACGATGACTACTCCATAGATTTTATCTGGTATTTATTTAACGGCAAATACTCCCCTATTTTTGGCAAATCTCAATTCTCATACTTTGAAAATTTATTTGTAGATGACAAAAAACTAAGAGAAGAAGTCTACAACCCATATTTCTCACTTTGCAATAAGGAAGAAATTGTAGATATGATTTTGGATGAATTTGAAGTCAAAAGCAATAGGAGAAGAATCATAAATGGCCACGTACCTGTAAAAACCAAAAAAGGTGATAGTCCAGTAAAAGCTAAGGGAAAACTCTATGTAATAGACGGTGGCATATCCAAACCTTACCAAGCAAAAACTGGCATAGCAGGATATACTTTGGTCTTTAACTCCCACTCAGTTTCCCTAGCAGAGCACAGCAATTACGAATCCATCACAGACGAAGTTAGCTCATATAAGCCAAATATTAGAGAAGTCGAAGTCCTTCATCCAAGGATGCTAATAAAAGATACTGACGAAGGCAAAACTATCCAAGAGAGAATCAATGTTCTAGAAAAACTATTGGATAATTATGATAATTTATAGGAGCTAAAATGGATTTTAAAAAGACACAAAGACTCACGCTAATACTAGCTCTTTTAGGAATAATCCTAGTTATAAGGGATTTCATATTTTATAATGGACGAATGGAAGTCTTGTTCTATGTTGGTTGGATACTGCTTTTAGGAGCATTCATCATAGACCACAAATATAAAAGATGTCCCCACTGTGATACTTACCTTAAAGAAAGTCCTAATGAAAATTCTTACTGCCCAAATTGCGGCAAGAAAATATTTGAATCATAAAGTCAGAATTAAAAAATTGCTGACAAGAAATATATGAGGTGATTTATATTACTTATAAAAATGCTAGTAGATTAAATCTAATACTCGCGATAATAACTCTAGGGCTAATCATTTTCCATGTAACTTATTATGACTCAACAAATAGGTTGATTTCAATTATTATATTGATTTTGTTTATCGCTATGTTTAGTATCTCAAAAAAATATTTCAATTGCCCTCATTGTAATCATCATATTAAAATGGATGACTACTTTAGAAAAACTTGTAGGAATTGTGGTAAGCCTATTGAGTAATAAAAAAGATGCGGTAGATATAAGGTGACCCCATAAAGTTGGACCTAATACCAGAACTTGTAATTTTCTGGTTCTGGTATTAGTTTATTATTTTCCACCCCTAGGGGTGGAATTTTTATGCTGCATTCTTTTCTCTATATTCTATTGGACTTAAATATCCTAATTTTTCTTTTATTCTATCTTTATTGTAATATTCCATATATTCTTCTATTGTTTCTTTTAATTCTTCATATGAAAAGAATTTTTTACCATAGTATATTTCTTGCTTTAGTATTC
>CABTWT010000056.1 GCA_902488555.1 uncultured Anaerococcus sp. | reverse complement strand
TATGTTTCACGCAACCTTTCTAGGGTAAAGTCTTTTGGCAGATTGTTTAACTTTGATACGAGTATAATCCTCAAGTTTTTAATCTCTGCTTCTTTTGAAATTATATAGTTCATCAAAACTTCTGGGCCATAGGTCATTTGTTTGGCCAGTCTTGAATAGTCCATTTGATGGTCATCAATTGATTTTTCAAGGTCAAGTAGGTTTTGATCCATAGCCTTATCACCATCTATGGCGTTAACTACATACTTGTTGATATTTTCATTAGAAAGACTTACCACGATTTGATCGATTTCTTGTGGGAAAATCTCATCAAATCTTTCTTTTTCTATATAGCCTCCATCAATAAGAGCGCTATTAAGTTCCTCAATGTCAGAATTTTTGCTTTTTACTCTAAGCATTGTCTTTAGATTGATAAGGTCAATTCTCTCTTTGGTAAAGCGAGTCAACTCTTTAAGCTCAATTGCCTTGGCATCTTCTAAAAGCTTCTCGTAATAAGCCTTATCAAGGCTAATTTCCAAGTCTTTTGGATTTTTGCTCTCATCAAAAATAGCCAATGCTTCCTTGGCATCTTCTAGGTAAGATTCGCTTGGGTTGTCCGATTTGTTGAAAGGCTCATAGCCTTCTATATCTAGGGTTTCCAAGAAATCTTTATCTAGGCCATCTTCGTTTAGAAGTTCCTTTTTGATATAGGCAAGATCAATATTTGATAAATCGCTATAAAGATTGCTATAGTTTTCCTTTTGGATGATTTCCTTTAATAGGACCTTTAGGTTGTGAAAATTGTATCTTTCCCTAAAGTAATCCAAAATATTGCTATCATTAGCAGTATTTTCGATTAATTTGTAGGATTTCTTAAGCTCATCATCTAGGATTTTCTCGTATTCTTCATCTCTATTTAGATTTTGGATGCTTTCCCTATAAGAAGAATCGCTTAGGGCATTTAAGACTTCGCTTAGAGAGTCATAGTCAACTAGTCTTTCCAAGTCATTTTTACTAAGGAGGTTGTTTTCATATATTCTTGTTGAGATAGATCCACCTATATAGTTATCTCTGTTCATTTAGCCCTCCTTATTTGAAAATTTCGCTTGAAATTTGTTTTCTTATATCGTCAATATTGTATTTTATTATTGAAGAAAATCTGTTGTCGTATTCAATCTTTCCAGATTTGATCACAAAACCATCTTCTACGCTCTCATCTGCTACTGTAAATCCGTGAAAATCTTCGTTTTTTAAGGCATCCTTGTAGTTTTTTGCTAAAAGCAAGTCCCCACTTTTGATATCAGAGTTTTTTATAGTATTTAAAACAAAGTTTTTGTAAGAAGATTCGTCGATATTTTTTAGATTTTCTAAAAGTTTATCTACAATTTGATCTATAACCTTGTTTTTTGCAGAAATTTCTATATCTCTAGATTCTCTTTTTGCTGAGACATTTTCATTTGTTAAGATAGTTTCTGCTTCTCTATTTGCCTTATCGATAATCTCGCGTGCTTTGATCTCTGCTTCGTTTTTTGATTGGTATATGATTTCGTCAGCCTTTTCTTGGGCTTCTCTTAAGATTTGATCTCTTTTAGTATTTCCTTCGTTAATAATTGACTCTAATATTACTTCAAGATTATTCATAATCTTTTCCTAATATTATGCGTTTAGTACTAGAAGTAGAGAGATTACAAAGCCTAGGATTGCGTATAACTCAACCATTACAGAATAAACAACACCCTTAACGAATTCATCTTCGTTTTTAGCAAGGATGTTTACACCTGCGATAGCAACACGTGCTTGTCTTTGTGCTGATGCATAACCTACGATTGCTACTGGAAGAGCTGCCATTAGTAGGTAAAGGCCTTTTTCAAATGTAATTGCATCTCCACCTGTGATTTGTTGGTAGATAAAGAATCCAATTACGAAACCATAAAGACCTTGGGTACCTGGTAAAAGTTGTAGTACAAGGGCTTTACCAAACTTTTCTGGTTGGTCTACTGTCAAAGCTGCTGTAGCTTCACCTGCCATACCTACACCCTTTGCTGATCCCATACCTGATAAAAGTGTTGCAAGAGCTGCTGCCAATACTGCAAATACTATTCCACCGTTTTCAATAAAAAATTCACTCATTATTTTTCTCCTTTTCTAATGATATTAATAAATTTTGTGTCTTCGACCATCTCGCGGAATTTAATACCGCCACCTTCGTAGAATTTGTTAAACATTTCTACATAAATTAATCTTAGTGAGTGTACATAAGCTGATAAGTATGATAGGAACATATTAAATAGTTGGAATACTACAAATACTATGATTCCTCCTATAAGTCCACCTATGCCACTGCCTGCCATCATCTTGACAATTAAGTTTACAGAATAAGCTACGAAACCACCAGATAATACTAGGGCCATAAGTCTTAGGAAGGATACAAAGTCTCCTATCCAAGATGTTATTCCGTAAAGTTCATAGGCACCGGAAGCTATTCTTCCACCCCATGATTTTATAGCACGTCCTGCAAATAGAACTATTATTACCATGCCTGCTATCATGACGTATTTTGCTATTGGGCTTTTGGTAAGGGCTAGAGCTATTGCTCCACCTACTGCCATATACCAGCTTATTACATCAAAAAACAGACCGTCAGGATGTCCATCGCGTATTGCCATATACCCTTTAACTCCAAGGGCAAAGAATAAACTTATTCCACCTATAATTAAGGATATAACTATAAGGGTGTTGATGTCTTTGGTCGTATCTATCCAACCAAATGGCACATCTATTATTCCGCCAAATACTGATCCAAAGATAAATCCAAATACACAAGTTGATATTGAGATTCTAAGGAAAAGTTTTAGGGTTTGTTCAGTGCTTTTTGGGAACTTCTTAAGTTTAAGTGCAAGTAATATTGCTATTACTCCAAGAAGTCCATATCCCAAATCACCTATCATAAAGCCTGTAAATATTGTATAAAAAGGCGCTACAATAGCTGTTGGGTCTAGCTCGCTATACTTTGGCAAAGAATAGGTCTCAACCACACCTTCATAAGGCTCTATGAGCTTGTTGTTCTTTAAGATGATTGGAACATTTGGATCTTCTTTTTCGGCTTCTTTTACATCTAATATGTATTTTTCGCCCAAAGTTTTGTCCAAATCAGCCTTAAAGGCATTTGTCATATCACTTGGCACATAGCCTTCTATGATATTCATCTGGCGAGTTTTTAGGAAATTTTCGCTAGATTCTTCCTTTTTTCTTTGGTTTCTTACATAAGATTGATAGATATATAGGTCAGGCAAATATTTTGCCAATCCTCTGATTTGTTCATCTATCTTTTCAATCTCAGTGTTTTTTTCATCTTTTTGCTCGTTTAGGCTAGTTAGGTAGGCTCCTATATTATCATCTGCACCTATTTTAACTTTGCTAAAGCCATATTCTCTTAATACATCTTCAAATTCTTCCTTTAAGGCTAGAGTTGAGACAGCTACCACATAGTAGTTGCCATCGCGCTCGCTTATCTTATAAACAAGGCTTCCATCAAGACCATGTTCTACCAGAGCTTCTTGTAGGCTTTGGTAAAATCTAGATGAAATTGTTCCTGTTTCTAGGAAAAACCTATCGGAATTATAAAGCTTGTTAATATTGATATCTATATCTTTCCAAGGGGATAGGTCGTATACTCTAGAAGATAAGTTCTCTTTGGCATTAACTAGTTTTTCACGACTGGCAACTAGGTCCCTTAATTTCTCATAAATCAAATCAAAACCGAAGTTTGAGCCCTTTTTGTTGACTTCCTCTATAGACATCTCACTTGTTTCAGTATGAAGTTCTTCTGGCAAGTTCTTGTTATAGTCTTCTATCAAATCTATAACATAATCTACCTTGTTGATAGATTCGTCTATTTGAGCAAGTTCTTTTGTCGCCCTAATTTCGGTCAAATAGTCTTCATCATTTTCTAGAACCAAATCGTTAAAATGAACGTAGTTAAAGTCTTGTAGGATATTTAAAAGATTTTCTCTATCAGAGTCAAAGGCTAGCAAGTTAAACTTATCCATTTTAACTATTGCCATCTCTAATTATCCTTTCTGTAAGCTCATTTATTAATTGATCTATATCACTAGTTTGATTATCAATAATACTTTTTGAACTAGCCTTGGCCTTTTCTAATATAGGCTCTTTGTCTAGTTGAGCTTTTTTATTTGCATCTTCAATCAATTTAGCTTTTTTTGCATTAGCTTCTGAGATTATTCTCTTGTATTCAGCATTTGCCTGATCTTTAGCATCTTTTACAAGTTTACTTGCTTGATCTTTGGCATCACTTACACTTAAGCTTGCATTTTCTTCAGCTTCTTTGATCTTAAGTAATATATCGTCTGCCATTTTTCACCCCCTAAATAACATTAATTAAATTATACCATAAATATATAGTCTAAAATAGGCTTTGATTAAGATTTGTCAATGTTCTAGCCTTGTTTTTATAAAAAAATAAAATGTTTTCCCTCTTTTATTCTTCTTAATTTTATATTGAAAAAAATAAGTGAATCCAAATTAATCTGGATTCACTTGTATTTTTCTACTTAATCTTTTCTATAATTCTAGATCTTGTTTCAAAATCTTCTGTTGAGCCAGAGATTGCATTGTTTTCTTTGGCTAGTTTTGACATCTCATCTAGGATATCTGAGATCTTTTGGGCGTCTCCAGTTTTGCTTGAAAGTTCATCTATGCCCTTAGTCTTGTAATCCTTTAGACCTTGGTTAAATTCTTGGTAATTTGCTTGATAGGTATCTGAACCCTCTTTGATTTGTAGGGCTGCATTTCTTAGCTCTTGGATACCATTGTTTAAATCGCCTATTCCCTTGCCCATAGGATTTATAGCTTTTTCATTGATATCTCCAAGGCTGGATAGGGCTTTTGATCTTTCTTCAAATTGGGCTAGGCCGTCAGATAATTGCTTAGAACCATCTTTTAGGTCAGACGATTTTCCATCTAGTTGGCCCATAGCTCGAGCAAGTTTTGCTACACCCTCTTTGTTTTGACTAGTTCCTGCTTTTAACTTTTCTGAACCTTGTTTCAATTCTTTTGTAGCATCGTCCATTTGACCTATAGCTTGGCCCAATTTTACTAAATCAGAATTTAATAGGCCTTGGTCTAGTTTACCAACTCCTGCCGCAAGTTTTCCTGACGCTTCTTCTAATTGGCCACTGGCTACATTTAGTTTTTGACTTAGCTCAGCACTTCCCTTATGAGCTTGGCTAATTCCTGCATTTAATTCTTTGGAACCTTGGTTTAGACCTGCTAAGCCTTGGCTAATAGCTCCGTTTACTTGGGCACTTGCTTTAAGGTTTTCAGCTTGGGCGTATAGGCCACTTTCTAATTGTCTTAGGGTATAGATTTCATCAGCATATGATCCATCAACATCTTTGCTTTCAAGACTTGCTGCAATACCTTCTATGGCAGTTGCCTTAGCTATGATGTCTTCTACTGAAGCAGATACACTTGGTGAATTTTGAGCTGTTTGATTTAATTTTTCTATTCCTTGGCTTAGGGAAGCTGATGATTCTTCTAGTTTGCCTAGGCCACCGTCAAGTTCACTTAGGCCATTTGCTAGTGGCTTAACATTTTTTCCAAAGTCATCTAGGCCAGTTTGGAGATCTACTAATGACTTACCTAGGTTTGCTATGCCTTCAGTTCCAGAGATAGCTGATGTCTTTTCTCTTAGCATTCCTGTAGCTTCTGATAACTCACCAAGTCCTGCATCAAGTTTGCCTGCACCATGATCAAGGTCGTTTGCACCCTTATTTAGCTTATCCATGTTTGCATTGATCTGGCTAACAGCTTCGGTGTATTGGCCTATGCCAGCATTTAGTGATGAACCACCTTGGTTAAGCTTTGTTACAGCTCCTGAGATTTCTTGAGTTTTTGCTGGCAAATCTTTGAAGACATTGGCAAATTTTTCGTAAGAGTTTACTAGTTTTGTTGAGCCATCGCTAAGTTTTTCGCTTCCATCGGCAAATTTGCCAAGACCATCGTTTAATTGTTGGCCACCGTCATTTAGTTTATCTCCAGCATCTACTAGCTTATCCATATTGCTTTCTAGCTCTCCTATGCCATCATTTAAGTCATCTAGGGAAGCTAGATTGTTGTCTTCTTGGAAGAATTCGTTAGTAATTACTGCATAGATTTCACTTACTTTATAGTCTGTGACATCCATTTCTATTTCTAGGGTTTCTTTGAATCTATCAAGTTTGTCAGCTTCTATGACATCTGTTAAGTTTTCCCTTAGACCAGGAGTCAAAAGTCCTGTTACTATGTCGTTTTTACCATCTTTTACAATTTTGCCATCTGGGGCTTCTATATTTGTAACTTTGTCAGAATCAAAGCTCATTAAAGTTACAACTGCATATGGAGAGTATACTTTTTTCTCCTTGCCATCTATGACAGCTTGTCTACTTATGTTGTTTGTAGAGCTTGCTACTATTTTTAGATGACCGCTTTTGCCTTCTAGGTCTTTTGATGATATTTCTTTGCCATCAAGATAGTAGGTCACTTTTACATCTACTGGAAGCTTTTGGTCAGATTTGCCTTGGTAGTAGATATCCTCGTCTTTTTCATTCCAGTTGATGTAGCCATCATTTGTCTTGATTTCTTGGTCTGTTTCAAGGTTTTTGATATCTTTTAGGTTTGATTTATCCTTTGCCTTGATGTTTTTATCTGAGTTTAGCCAAACAGAGGCTGTTTGGTCAGTTATCTTGCCATCTTCTACTGTTACATATATTGTTTCACTTTTCTTTAAGTTATCACTTGCAGCATAGGATACATTTGTTCCCAAGACTGAAGATACTGTTAGAACTGCAAGCACTTTGACGAATTTATTTTTCATTAATTTCCTCCTAGTTTAAGCCTTTAGTAGTCTTTTTGATAAATGGGAATGTTATACTAATGATTGCTGGTAGGAAGATTATAATTACAAGCATTGAAATTATAGCTCCTCTTGCCAAAAATATACATATAGTTGATACTATTTCCATTTTTGAATATATACCTACGCCGATAGTTGCCGCAAAAAATGATAGGGCAGATGTAACTATTGATTTTGCTGTCTCTTTTGTTGCAACAGCTAGGGCCTCGTTCTTATCTTTTCTTTTTTTGTATTCAAACAAGAATCTGTCTGTCATTAGTATTGAGTAGTCAATTGTAGAACCAAGTTGTACTACACCAATTATGATTGAAGTGATAAATGGTATTGTCTTTCCTGTGTAGAAAGGAATTCCCATATTTATAAATATAGCAAGTTCTATGGCTGC
>CABTWT010000055.1 GCA_902488555.1 uncultured Anaerococcus sp. | reverse complement strand
TTATTGTTCATAGTTAGGCAAAGTTCCCAAGGAACGTCTTCACCATTGACGTTTTTGATTCCCTCATAAGGAAGTATTTGCTCTGGACTTACAAAATCACCAGAATATGGACTAGGGTTTTCTGTCACTATAGAGCCAAAACCCTCACCGGAAGTTTCTAGCCTATTGTCCATTATCACGTCTGGCTGATATTTTCTAACCATTTCCACAATTTCCTTGGCTCCCCATTTGTCCCCATACATATCTTCATAGGAGAAGTCAAACCAGAGTATATCTAGCTTGCCATAGTTTGTGACAATCTCTTCGATTTGCTTGTGGAGAAAATTCTTATAATTGTCCCAATCAATTTTCTCATCCTTGAATCTTTCGTCCTTATAGTGGGGACTGTGGATGTCATTATATTTGGGAAAGTCCTTGTGGCTCCAGTCAATCAAGGAAAAGTATAGGCCTACTCCAAGACCTTCATCCCTTACTGCCTCTACATATTCTTTTACTAGATCTCTTCCAGCTTTTGTGTTTGTTGCCTTGTAGTCTGTGTACTTGCTGTCAAATAGACAAAATCCATCGTGGTGTTTGGCTGTAAGAACCATATATTTCATACCAGCTTTTTTGGCTGCCTTGGCCCAAGCTTTCGGATCATAGTCTATTGGATCAAAGCGGTCCATATATTTTAAGTAGTCATCTAATTCTATTTTTTCAAAACTTCTAACCCATTCTCCCCTGGCTGGTATGGCATAGATTCCCCAATGGATGAACATACCAAAGCGGGCATCTCTGAACCACTGAGTTCTCTTATTTATTTGTTCAAGTGAGTTTGTCATATCTCCTCCTTGTTAAGAATTTACCCTTATTGCCAAGAAAAAAGGCAGCCTATATACTGCCATTTTCTACTTTTATTTTTTCTTGATTCTCTTTCTTGTATCAAGTGCTACTGTTAGTATTATCAAAAGTCCTTTGATTATAATTTGTACATAGGAGTTTAGGCCAATGTAGAGCAAACCGTAGTTTATAACCTGAAGGATTATAGAACCTAGGACTATACCAGGTATTGTTCCTATACCTCCGGAGAATGATACTCCACCTATTAGGCAGGCTTCTATGGCGTCTAAGTCATAGCCCTCGCCTGTAGTTGTTGTAACAGATCCTAGTCTAGGACCTTCCAAAAATCCTGACAAGCCATACATAATACCAGATATTATAAAGACTATCATGATTGTTTTTGTAACGTTGATACCAGAAACTTCTGCAGCTTCTGGGTTGCCACCTACGGCAAACATATTTTTGCCCAAAACAGTCTTATTCCATATAAACCACATGATGACAGATGCTATCGCCGCATATATTATCAAATATGGGAACATGAGGTCCGTTCCAGGAATTTTGAATCCTCCTCTTACAAGATTGGCGTATTTCTCATCAAAACCACCAATTGGTTGTGGTCCATAAGGATTGGCTGCTATAAATAATTGCAAAATACCAAAGATTGCAAGTTGGACACCAAGGGATGCTATAAAGGCGTGTAGTTTTAGATAAGCTACACCAAAGCCGTTTAGGGCCCCACAAATAGCGCCAATAACTATAGCTGCAAGCAATCCAAAGATTATATTAGCTCCTTGGATATTTGGGAAAAACTTTTGTGGGAAGTCAGATGATTGTAGTAAGGCCCCTGCAATAGCCGCTGTGAAACCTACTATCCTACCAGCTGAAAGGTCAGTTCCCGCAAGGATTAATAGACCACCAGTACCAAGGGCTATAAACAATCTTGTAGCTGTCTGCGATAATATGTTGATAATGTTTCTTGGATTTGTTATAAAGGTTGGGTCTACTATGATTATCCCAACAATCAAAGCCAGGATTATGATAATCAAGGCGTTGTTTAAAATAAATTCTTTAAAATCAAATTTTTTCTTTTCTGTAGTTTCCATTTTACCACCTATACATACATGGCTTGTAGGGCCATGATCTTCTCTTGATTCAAGTCTTTGTTGTTTTCTTCAATTCCTGCAACGCGTCCATTGCTCATTACCATGATTCTATTACAAATCATCTGCAATTCTGCCATCTCTGATGATATGAAGATTACTGATTTACCAGTTGTTGCAAGGTCTTGGATTAGCTTATAAATCTCATACTTAGCGCCGACATCTATACCACGGGTTGGCTCATCTAGCAAAAGTATATTTGGATCGGTCAAAAGCCAGCGGCCTATGATTACCTTTTGTTGGTTACCACCAGATAGGTTCATAATCTTTGTTTGTTGGCTTGGAGTTTTTACACTCATTGAGTCTATAACTTTTGAAGTACTGTCCTTTAAAGCTTTTTCATTTACAAAGCCTTTTTTTGCATATTCGCGCAAGTTTGCAATAGTTGAGTTAAATCTTATGCTGGCATATGGGAAGATTCCTGTAGCCCTACGCTCTTCTGTAACTAGGGCAAAACCGTTCTTTATTGCTTCTTCAGGGTTTTTATTTTCTACTTTCTTGCCAGAAACATAGATCTCGCCCGATTCTTTTTTACGTAAACCAAATATAGTTTCGACAAGTTCTGTACGTCTAGATCCAACAAGGCCAGCTATACCCAAGACTTCACCTTTTTTAAGGTCAAAAGAAACATCACTTACAGTTGGCTTGTATTTACCAGTTAGGTTTTTGACTTCTAATAGGACTTCATCCCTCTCGTATGATTCTGGGTTTAGGTCCTTAGCATCAAGCTTTCTTCCTACCATTAGCCTTATTATCTCGTCTTTGGTCAAATCACTGGCTTTGTTTTCAGCTATGAATTGGCCATCACGCATGACTGTAACATAATCTGAAATCGCAAGGATTTCTTCCATCTTGTGGGATATGTAAATAATACCTACTCCCTCTGATCTCAATCTGTTAATAATTTCAAATAATTTTTCAACTTCAGATTCAGTCAGAGAACTTGTAGGTTCATCCAATACTAAAATTTTGGCATCGTAGGAGACAGCCTTGGCTATTTCTATTAATTGTCTTTCTGCAACTGAGTATTTTCCTATAATTTTCTTAGGATCAAAATCTAGGCCAAGCTTATCAAACAAAGCCTTGGTCTCCTCGTTCATTTTTTTGCTATCAATAATACCGCGCTTGTTTGGAAATCTTCCCAGCATAATATTTTCTGCTACAGAACGCATAGATACTTGGTTTAGCTCCTGGTGAACCATAGCAACACCAGAGTCTAGAGCATCTTTTGGGTCCTTGTAGGAAACTTTTTTGCCATTAATATATATCTCCCCACTATCTGGAGTATAGATTCCAAACAAACACTTCATAAGGGTAGATTTGCCAGCACCATTTTCGCCCATAAGAGCATGAACTGTGCCTTTTTGCAAGGTTAGTTGTGCATTATCTAAGGCCTTTACCCCGGGAAATGATTTGTTTATTGATTTCATTTCTAATAAATTGGTCATAAACACCTCTATACAATATAAGGGGCTGGCGCTAATAAGCCACCGCCCCTTAATACCAGTTAACTATTTAGTATATTTTTGATATTTAATTCTGAAAGATTTGCCATCTTCACCTAGATCGTATCCTTCAGTATCTTTGAAGTTTCCACCATTTAATTTGTTTTTAATAGTATCTACTAGAGCTTTTGCCATACCTTCAGCGTCTTGTTTAACAGTACCAGACATTGTTCCCTTGTCGATTTCAGCTATTGCAGGGTCTGTAGCATCAACACCTACTACTACGATGTTATCGTCAGCAGAACCTGTGTTCATACCAACAGCTTGTAGAGCTGATATAGCACCTATAGCCATTTCGTCGTTATTAGCTATAACTGCATCTATGTCGTCTTTATCTGTTTGTAGCCATGTATCCATAGCTGTTTTTGCTTGGTTTGTATTCCATTGAGCATCTTGGAAAGCAACTTCGTTTACTTCGATGCCATTTTCTTCAAGAGTTTTTACAGAATATTCTGTACGAGCTTGAGCTTCTGGGTTATCAAGACCACCATTTAGCATAACGTAATCAAGTTTGCCATTGCCATTTCTATCCATGTCGCCAGCATTCCACAATTCTGTAAGGATTTCACCTTGCATAACGCCTGCTTCTGGAGCATTTGTTCCTACAAAGAAGAAATTGTCTAGGTCTTCATCTGTTAGAGAAGCTGTCATATCTCTGTTAAAGAAGATTGTTGGTATACCTGATGCTTTGATAGTTTCCATAGCTGTTGGTGCAGCAGAAATGTCTACTATGTTTAGCAAAATACCATCAACGCCTTGAGCTACTACGTTGTTGATTTGGTCAGTTTGTGTACCTTGGTTGTTTTGACCATCTTGGAAAACAAATTCGATAGAATCGTCTGCTTCATCAAGTTTTTCTAATTGTTGGCGAACTGATGCAATATATGTATCAGAACCATTGTAAAGTAAAACTGCGATTTTTTTAGTTTCGCCATTTGTAGCTTCTTCTTTGTTTTCTTCTTCTGCTGGTGCTTCAGCTTCTGTTGAATCTTCTTTAGATTCTTCTGTGTTTTCTTCAGCTGGAGCTTCTGTAGCTGCCTTGTTATCATCTGCTGGTGCTTCGTTTGAATTACCACCACAAGCAGTTAGACCTAATGATAAAGCCATAACTAAGGCAAAGTTTGCAAATTTTTTAATATTCATATTACCCTCCTGTTGAATATTAATATAAGCACTAAAGTATAGGAAAGTGCTTTATTTGAAGCATAAGTAATGAAAACATTTGCTTCTTTATTACATATAATATAACTTAATTAATTTATTGTCAATATGTGGATGATAAGCTTTAGCTAAAATGGTTTAATGTATGTATGTAAAACTTGGGAGGTAATCATGAAAATAATACTAGCTGTTGACCAAAATTGGGGAATCGGCAAAAATAATGAAATGCTTTTTCATCTAAAAAAAGACCTAAAGCATTTTAGGGACCTCACTATTGGAAATATTGTAATAATGGGTAGAAGTACCTATGAGTCTATAGGAAAAGCTTTAGCAAATAGAGATAATTTGGTATTAACTAGAAATAAAGACTATAAATTAGATGATGCTTTAATTTTTAATAATATTGATGATCTCTTAGCTTATCTTAACGGGAAAAGCAAAGAAGTTTTTGTAATAGGTGGATCTCAGATAGTTGACCTATTATTTCCTTATTGTGATGAGGCTATCATAACCAAAATATTTGAGCAAAGACCGGCCGACACCTACCTTCACAATTTTGATCTTGACGATAATTTTGAAATTACAAACGAATCCGAAATTTTTGAAGAAAATAAAATCAAATTTAAATACGTGACATATAGGAGGAAATAATGGACTTATATAAACTAGCAATGGATAAGATCAATGATCTTGGCATTGAATATGAGATGGTAGAACATCCACCAGCACTTACAACTGAACAAGCAGATGAATTCATAGAGGGAATCGAGGGCGTTCGTACCAAGACAATGTTTTTGACCGATAGGAAGAAAAGAGAATTTTATTTGGTCATAATGGACGATACAAAACGCATGGATATGGACTTGTTCAAAGAAATAGTAGGCAAAAAAGTAAAAATGGCATCAGAAAACTCTTTGATGGAAAAGATGGGACTTCCAGCAGGAGTTGTATCCCCATTTGGACTTCTAAACAACGAAGACCATGACATAACAGTTTACTTTGATAAGGAAATTATGGATGAAGAAAGAATGAGCTTTCACCCAAATACCAACGAAAAGACCATATTCATAAGCACTCAAGACTTATTAAGATACCTAGATGATATAGGGTATAAATACCATATAGAAGAATTATAAAGGAGAATCCATGGAAAAAGTTAAAACAACAGAAATATTTGTAAGTGACAAATGTCCATTTTGCAAACCATTAATAGAAGATTATGAGAAAAATCCAGATAAATACGAAGGCCAAGAGCTAATCAATATCAATGAATCAATGAAAAGTCTAAAAAGATTTCTAAAATACCGTGACGATTTGAAGGGTTATGATGAGGCTAGAGCAGAAGGCAAAGTAGGAGTTCCATCAAAGGTGCTTGACGGTGTCGAGGTAGTATTTGTCAAACAAGAAGATATATAAATAGAAGGAGGGCCGAGGCCCTCTTTTGTTGCAATTACCCTTTTGAGATCCTTCGGCCTACGGCCTAAAGGATGACAAGAGCCTTAGTGATTTACAAGTACAAGACAACCCTTCTGCATTTCTAAACAAACGATAAAGCCACGGATAATTTTAGAAACTAAAAAATTTCCTAAGTAATTTGTTTTTTGAAGATCCTTCATGCTGTAGGCTTATTGTAAATAAGGATAATTACGTCCTAGGCCTACCCTGTCATTCTGAGCTTTAGCGAAGAATCTTTTGAGGACTATGCCTATGGGATCCTTCTTTCGCTTGCGCTCAATCAGGATGACAGGCGAATATATGGAATTCTTTTTTCTCTATTGGTCAATCATATTACAGACAGGGATTGGGAATTATTCGGGTAGTAAACTTAGCTTAGTATAAGTGGAATAGAAATCCTTACACCGTTTCGGATATTAGAACCCTGTCATTCTGAGCTTTAGCGAAGAATCTCGTGAGGAATAGACCTATGGGATCCCTCTTTCGCTTGCGCTCAATCAGGATGACAGCGGGATATTTCAGACTATTCGAACATTTCGTCAATTATATTTTTACACAAAAAAACTGAAACCACAATGGATTTCAGTTTTTTTCTTTTATATTCTTATATTTTACATAAGCATTTGCCGTCATAAGTATTGATACTATCAGTATGAACCACCAGTAAGACCTGCCCTTGCTGTATTGGAGGTAGGTTAGCAAATACAACAAAAAAGCTGTAAATGCGCTTGTTAGAAACTCCAAATTTTCTAGGTTTTTCTTGTTCATCTTATATTATTTGGTCCAAGGTCTTCCAGCTTAGGAGGGCACATTTTACCCTTTGTGGCATATTTTGGATGTTGATAAAGGCAACTGCATCGCCTAGTTTGTCTAGCTCTTCGTCTGATATTTCTTCTCTTTTTATCATGCGAATATAAATATCGGCGAGTTCTTTGGCTTCTTCTTTGCTTTTGCCAATGATTGTATCACACATAACACTAGTTGCTGCTTGACTTATGGCACAGCCGTCTCCTGTGAAGGCTGCATCGACGATTTTCTCTCCATCGTATTTTAGTTCCAAGACAATCTCATCTCCACAGGATGGATTGTGGCCTGGTTCCTTGACATCAGCATCTTCTAGTTCGTGTTTGTTTGCTTGGTTTCTCGAATGATCTAGGATTATTTGAGAATAAATTTCTTCCATATTCATTTTATAAGCCCATCACCTTTCTTACATTTAAAAGTTCTTTGGCAAATATTTCTGCTTCCTCTTTTGTATTATAAAACGCAAAGCTTGCCCTTGCTGTTGAACTTACATTTAGGTATTTGTGAAGTGGCATAGCACAGTGGTGGCCACTTCTTACTGCGACGCCCTTGCTAT
>CABTWT010000054.1 GCA_902488555.1 uncultured Anaerococcus sp. | reverse complement strand
TTGTTTCGATGGAGTATTTTTTCAATTAGTTCATTTTTGGTATTTTCTTTTGAGTTAATCTCTTCATGACTGTGTCCAGCTAATTTATTTTCGCTTTCCGAGTTATCTTTGATTAGTCTGGTTGATTTTCTACAGTCTTTGTCATGATTAGTTTCTTTCATAAATTTATACCTCCTGTAGTTCGGTCCTTCCTAGTTTTAACTAGTACTATGACTTCTGCTGACTTCTCATAGTTCGTTGTTACTACTAGCTCGTCTATGAGACCTCCTCGGGTAAGAGCATATTCTTTCCTCTCATATATCTGCCACATTTACATTTACGCATTCCGTGTAGTTATTGGACTTTACTTTGTTAAGCAAGCTTATCCTACGTAACTGCCTTATGTGATTTCTGTTCGTCAGACCAAGAGTTTGCCTAGGGCTTCCTTCAGATTCCACCTCACGATGGACACCCTTGCCTTTGGCTATGTGTTTCCCACTACCGGGCACACTTAGGACTTGCACCTGTTAGAATATGCTCATGCCGAGCGCACGTAAAAGAGCCCTTGCAATTATGCAAGGACCCTCTTACTAACGATAATACTTATTTTCTACCTTTTTATAGAAGATTTAGATTCTTTTTCGAATATTCCCTTTGTTTTTTCTATATCTTCTATCCTTCTTTCTGCAAGTCTATTTGCAGCAATGTTTGTTGGAATATCTTCATTTTTTGCAATTTCAAATACTTTTAGGATTTGTTCTCCAATTTTATCAATTTTCTTGTTGGCTCTTTCTCTATTAAAACCTCCATATAGTTCATCGTGGCAATGTATTACTCCACCTGCGTTTACTATAAAGTCTGGAGCATAGAGAATACCCTTGTCTTTTAACATTTGACCATGGCGTTCTTCTTTAAGTTGGTTGTTGGCAGAACCACATATTATATCAAATTTCATCAAGTCAATTGTTTGATCATTTACTGTAGCACCTAGGGCACATGGACAATATATGTCTCCTTGCCAATCCCACATTTTGTCAGGGTCAACTATGGCAAAACCTTCTTTTTTTGCCTTTTCAATCAATTCTTGGTTGATGTCACATACGGATACATCAGCACCTTCTTCTTTCAAAAAGTTAGCAATTTCACCACCTACATGGCCAAAACCTTGGATTAAGATTTTCTTATCTTTTAGTGAGTCATCGCCGTATTTTTCTTTGGCTGAAGCTTTCATAGACATATATACTCCGCGGGCTGTGGATGGTGATGGGTTGCCACTAGTGCCTGGCTTCATTGTTGTTCCAAGTACATAGTTTGTTTCCTGGTATACATAGTCCATATCTTCCTCGCTTGATCCTACGTCCTCAGCTGTGATATATCTGCCTTCAAGAGAATTTATATATCTAGCAAGAGATCTGAGCATAGCTTCTGATTTTGGATGTTCTTTATCCACCATTACAACTGTTTTGGCACCACCTGCCCAAATACCACAAGCGGCATTTTTGTAGGTCATGCCACGAGCTAGTCTCATGGCATCTTCAATGGCATCCTCTTCTGAGTCGTATTCCCAAATTCTCATTCCACCTATAGCTGGACCTAGAACTGTGTTATGTATGCAGGTAACTGCACGCAAGCCTGTTTGTACGTCATTCATGAATATTAATTGTTCGTAATCATGCTCTTGCATTTTATTAAATATATTTGCCATAGTATACTCTTCTCTCTTTTTATTAAATTGTCGCTATTTTCTATCTTTTAAAAAGCTGAATATGATTGGTCAGCCCACCATTGTTCTTGGTGTAGTTTTGTATGTTCGTCAAATTGATCAAAGTGCATTTTTTCCCATTTAATCAATTCAGTATACAATTTCTTTGATTTTTCTTCTTCTACTTTTTCACTTGCTTTCTTGTAAAAGTCTAGTTCGTTATATTCTATATACAAAGCATTTTTAAGGGCAGATATGATTAGTTCGCCTTCAAAGTCATCAGCCTTTGAGTCTTCAAATATAGCTGTTGTTTGGTAGGCATCATAATTTTGTTCTAGATTGTCACTGCCTTCTTCTAAAGAAGCTAGCAAGTCTTTGATATAGCTTACGTGTTCTTCTTCTTGGATAGCTATTGATTCAAATATTGCCTTGTAATCTCCATCTAGTTTTTCATTAAGTGATTTGTAATAATCAATGGCATTTTGTTCAAATTCCAATGCATATCTTGCAGTTTTGATTGGATCATCGAATATAGACTCATCATATTCAAACTTTGCTTCAAACTCCTTATTTGCAGCAAGAGCAAATGATTTTGGTGTTTTTCTATATTGATCTTTTTGATCATTATTTCCAGTTTCATTGTTTTTAATTAAATTCATTCCTTCATCAAGAGCCTTTTGGTTTGCTGGGATTAAGTGTTTTTTCTTATCTCCAAAAACTTTTGTGAAAGCTTCGATGATTGAATCAAGTTTTAGTAAGTTAGTTACTTCAAGAAAAGAACCAAGCATTACCATATTTGCCATTTTTATATTGCCAAGTTCTTGGGCTTTGCCACTTACAGGAACTTCATAGATATTTATTTTGTCGTTTTCATAAGCTTTTGTATCAATTAGTGAAGTGTTTACGAATAGATTACCACCTTCTGATACCTTATCTTTGAATTTGTCAAAAGAAGGTTGGTTCATAACTATCATATCAGTTGCAATATCAACGTTTGGAGCTCCGACTGGATCATCTGATATTACTACAGAACAGTTTGCAGATCCACCTCTCATTTCTGGTCCATAGGATGGATACCAAGAAACTTGTTTTCCTTCTACCATACCTGCATAGGTTATCATTTGACCCATAGCAAGTACACCTTGACCACCAAATCCTGCACATAAAATACGTCTTTGCATACTATTACTCCTTTATTCTTCCTAATGGATAGTAAGGGATCATGTTGTCATCAACCCATTTCATGGCTTCTACTGGTGTCATACCCCAGTTGGTAGAACATGTTGAAAGTACTTCAACTATTCCGAATCCCTTGCCTTCTATTTGATATTCAAAGCATTTTTTTATGGCTGCCTTTGCTTTTCTAATTCCTGCTGGAGAGTTCACTGCAACTCTTTCAACAAATTTTGCTCCGTCGATTGTAGCAAGCATTTCTGAAACTTTTATTGGTTTACCAGACCAAGCTTCATCACGACCTTTTGGAGAAGTTGTTGTAACTTGTCCTACTAGGGTTGTAGGTGCCATTTGTCCACCGGTCATACCATATATAGCGTTGTTGATAAATATTACCGAAATATTTTCGCCTCTGTGAGCTGCATGGACTATTTCATTGGTACCGATTGATGCTAGGTCCCCATCACCTTGGTATGTAAATACAAATTTGTCTGGTTCTACTCTCTTGATACCTGTAGCAAGGGCTGGTGCTCTACCATGATCTGCTAGAGTCATATCGAAATTCCAATATGCTGTAGATGGAGCTGCACAACCTACTGGAGCAACACCAACAGTTTTACCATCAACACCAAGTTCTACAAGGCATTCAGCTACTAGTTTGTGAACTATGCCGTGTGTACATCCTGGGCAAAAGTGAAGGGGTGTATCTGTTAATGCAGTTGATTTTTCATAAACCACTTTTTCTTTTACTTCAGTCATTATTTGCCTCCCAATATTTCCATTGCTTTAACTACTATTTCATTTGCAGTAGGGATCATGCCACCAAGCCTATTATAGAAGTGAATATTTGCTTTTCCTTCTGCCGCTATTTTTACATCTTCTATCATTTGACCATTGTTTAATTCTACAACTAGTATATCTTCACATGGTAAGTTTTTGTAAGAATCAAATGGGAATGGCCATACTGATATTGGTCTAACAAGTCCAACCTTGTAGCCATTTTCTCTTAAGATGTGGATGGCTGTCTTTACAATCCTAGCTGTTGATCCATAAGCTGTCAAAACAAGGTCGCAGTCTTCGATACCATCTGTTTCTACTACAACTTCTTTTTCCATAACTTCTAGGTATTTTTCGTATCTTTTTCTGTTTATCTTTTCAAGTTCTGGAGTTGATAGTTCTAGAGATGTTAAGACATTTCTATGTCCTCTTTGGCCACTATTACCATCTGTAACCCAAGGCTTATTAGCTTTGTTTAAAGCTTCTTCATTAGGCTCTGGGAATTCTACTGGTTCCATCATTTGGCCAAGCATACCATCTGCCATTATGAAAGCTGGCATTCTCCACTCATCAGCTTTGTCAAAGGCCTTGATAGTGTAGTCAACAAGTTCTTGGACATTGCTTGGAGCATAGGCTAATACTCTATAGTCACCATTTCCACCGCCTCTAGTTGTTTGGAAGTAGTCTGTTTGAGAAGGTTGGATTGAACCAAGTCCTGGGCCACCACGCATCATATTTACGATAACCATTGGCAAATCAGATCCTGCTGCAGAAGATATACCTTCTTGCATTAATGATATACCAGGGCCTGAAGATGATGTCATTGTCCTATGTCCTGCAGCTGCTGCTCCATAAAGCATATAGATAGAAGCAACTTCACTTTCAGCTTGAAGGAAAACTCCTCCTACTTCTGGCAATTTTCTAGCAAAATACTCTGGAACTTCTGATTGTGGTGTGATTGGGTAACCAAAATAACTTCTACAACCAGCTCTAATTGCAGCTTCTGCTAATGCTTCATTGCCTTTCATTAAAACTTTTGTCATAGTTTCCTCCTATACTAATTTATAAACTGAAATAACTGAGTCAGGGCAAGTTATAGCACAGTTTCCACAAGCTATACAATCATCAGCTCTTACAGCACTTGATGGTGAATAACCCTTTGCATTGATAGTATTTAAGTCAAGCTCTAATACGTTTTTAGGGCATACGCTTACACAAAGACCACAGCCCTTGCATAGGTCTTTTTCTATTACTACCTTTCCTAATCTTTTTTTTGTTTCTGTCATATTTCCTCCTTAGCTCATCCAATCTGATCTGAAGTACAAATCGATAGGAAATAATTTATCTTTAACTTCATTAGAAACATTCGGATCAGATCTCATAGCCTCCGCTAGATCTCTTTTACATACATTGTATCTAAATTCTATGCCAACTCTTTCAGAAACTTCTTTAACAATGGAGTATCCCTTAAGAACATCTTCCATTGATGTGTCCTTCAACATATGAGTATTATTTATCAGTGTATTTGCCTTTATACCACCCATCCCTTCTATTTGATTCATATAAGCTATAATAGCATCTGGATTGCCAGTTTCTGGTCTATTGGTATTAATTACAAAAATATTGTCAGTATCTACTAAATATGGACTATAGGTACGAAGAATCAAGGCCCCTTTTGGATCTCCTCCGACATCCAAGATAGCCTGGTAATCATTGTTTTGGATAGGCTTTAGGATACTTGCATCCAAGGCTGGCACGTCCAAAACATCTTGGTGGCCCCTGGATGATGAATAAACCTCTATACCTTGAGTAGCCAAAAAGTCCGTCTTTTCGCGAGACCTAAAATACATATTGATAATATCCAAATCGCAGATAGCAACATTTTTGTATTGCTCTTTCAAATAAAGAGCGTAGTTAATGGAAAATTCAGTCTTGCCACTACCAAAATGGCCAAAAACGATATGAATTCTATTTTCCACTTATAACTCCTTTTTAAATATTGGAATCAACTATTTTTATCTTTAAGTATAAGCAATTATAGTGAAAACGTTATTTATATACTCAAAAAAATAAGTCAATGAATTTTATATAAGATACAAATAATCACAATAATTAAGTTTAATAATGCAAGCTTACAAGTATTAAGATATTTACCGGTAAATTTTATATGTACTCTCTTTAATGATTTTAATCACCAAGATTAGATTTATTAAGTATTTATAAGCCCTAGATATCCTACTAGTAATCTATAGCATGCTAAGCAAAATATTCTTAAAGATATTCATAGAAAAATAGTTCAAATTCCTTTTAGCTCTTCTCCACTTTCTAATATTTGTGTAGAAATTGATAAAATATATAGGTAAACATACAAACGTTTTTATATATCTTATCAATAATATAATAACACTTTAGATAATAATTTACAATAATTAGTGAATAAAAGATAAAAAAAATACAAAGTTACATATTCCTATGAAAGTTCAGCAAAGGTCATAAGACCAATGCTTTTAGAACTTTAAATGGATAATGTGAAAAATAAATTATTAATAATAAGATGAATTATTCCAATAAAACCGCATAAACAATTAAACTAGCATAACTTAATTAAAAGCTAATAACTAGCAATCAGTAAGGTAAATAATTGAACCAAGGTCTACTAGGGGCAAATCTGCATACATGAGTTTTATATTAGATTTCATAGCTTCATTTTTTATAAGATCATAATTAGGAGAATTTTCTATATTTCCATTAAAAATCAAAGTATCTCCTATTAGGCCGCAAGTCCCGCCAATAAAACCATTTGGAAAGCCATCTAGGGGAATGTGCTCTTCTTTTAGCAAAATTACATTAATCTGATTTTTTAATGACTTATAAATCCCATAGTCAGAAGTAAGAATCTTATCTCCCATAGGAATGATAGAACACCTACTATAGCCTTGCTTGGTGTAAAAATGGGTGTAAGAATTACTTTTCATATAAGCTTTTATATTGGATTCTGTTATATCATTGTGGATATAAAAGTTGGAATATTGGTAAATGTTATAGATAGAATCATTAGGATAAGAGTAAGAAACTTCATCGCCATCTATGATGTTTTTAAATTTGATATGTTTTTTATAATAAGAGCTCACGTTTTTATCAATGACAAGATTATTATCATCCAAGGCAAAGATAGATAAGTCCGGATGATCAGCTATGCGAGGATCAAGATTTGGGTTGTCAATAGTTTCAAGAAAAGAAAATTTATTATCACAAAGAAACTTTTTAAATTCTTCTGATGACTTGTGAGAAATAATAAGCATAAAAACTCCTAACAAAAAAAGCTCTCAAAATGAGAGCAAATTGGAGGCGCCACCCAGATTTGAACTGGGGGTAAAGGTGTTGCAGACCTCTGCCTTACCACTTGGCTATGGCGCCAAAATGAGCCCGTCCGGCTAAAGAAGGACCCTCCATGGAATGGTCGTGCATGGCACGAAAAAAGCCCTTTTGGGCTTTTTTTATATGGAGCGGATGACGAGATTCGAACTCGCGACCCTCGCCTTGGCAAGGCGATGCTCTACCACTGAGCCACATCCGCATGAATTAGGTTACTAATATAGTATACCATAATATGTTTTGTTTTTCAAATGTTTTTGTCATTATTTCACTGGTTTTTTTTATGTATTTAGAATGTGAAACTTATATACCTGCACGGGCTTTCTCGTCGCTTCGCTCCTGCGACCACTCCGTGGAGGGTGCTCCCTGGAAGCCGCACGGGCTTGTTATGGTCCTCGGCTTCGCCTGCGGTAGTTTCGCGTCTGTAGGACGCGAGGCCTCCCAGGAAGCCGGCCAGGCTTGCTTTTGGTGCCCAGAGGCGGAATCGAACCACCGACACGAGGATTTTCAGTCCTCTGCTCTACCGACTGAGCTATCTGGGCATA
>CABTWT010000053.1 GCA_902488555.1 uncultured Anaerococcus sp. | reverse complement strand
CTTTTTGAAATATTGTATGAATATCCTTTAGAGCTATCTCTTTTGATTTCTTCTTCAAAATCAAAAAGGCTTTCTTCTACACTTTCATCATAGATCACTTTTATAACAGCATCCTTGCTACCAAGGCCCAAAAATCCAGCAGCTCCTTCTTCTATGACTTCTATTTCAACTTCTGATCTGTCTTTACCAATCTCATTTAAGGCTAATCTGATAGCTTCTTCTTTATTTTTTGCTTGTTTTATTATTGACTTTTTCATCTTTTACCTCATATGTGTTTACTTCTGTGGGTTTTTTAATTGTAAAATGCATTATTACCATAATAATAAGTCTGATTAGAGAACTCATTGTATAGTAAAGTGGTAGACCAGCTGGTAGTCTCATAAATGTTACAAAGAAAATAAGTGGCATAAATAACATTGACTTGTTCATGCTACTCATTGGACCTTCGCTCATTTGAGGGTTAGTCTTCATAGAAAATAGGGTTACCAAAAATTGGGATAAACTTGTAAGTAAAGGTAGTCCAAACCAAAGTGGGTCTGGATTTGTTAAATCTGGTACCCAGAAAAAGTCTCTTCTAAGATCATCAATTCCTTCTGGAAATACAAACTGGGTAGTGTCATTCATTACCCTTAATAGGGCAAATAGGACTAGTAGTTGAAAAATCATTATAAGGCAAGATGAGATTCCTGGATTAACTCCTTCTTCTTTATACAGCTCTTGCATCTTTTTTTGCATTATTTGTTGGTCATAGCCATATTTTTTTTGGATTTCATCCATTTTTGGTTTGATTTTTCTAGATTGTTCTGCCTGTTTTTGAGTAGAAATTGTAACTGGTATTGTAAGTAGGGAAACTAAAAGGGTCATCAAAATAATTGCTATAGCATAATAAGAAATATTTTCTGGCTCAGCACCTGTAGCTGCAAGCGAATCATAGATCCACCTCATTAGTTTTCCCAAAAGGGTAGCTAAAAAATTTATCATAATCTCTCCATATAATATAAACTAAGGGACAGGGTCATATCCACCCTTGGAAAAAGGATTGCATCGTAAAATTCTCCACACAGACATCAAAAATGCTTTTACAAATCCATACCTTCTAAAACACTCAATAGCATAGCTAGAACAGGTTGGATGATATTTGCACTTTCCAAAGCCAAGTTGTGGAGAAATGTAGTTTCGATAAAATATAATGATTTTTATAAAAAATTTATTTAACATAAAAAATCTTATTCTTTTTAAATGCTTTGCTAAGTACGTGACCTAGAGATTTCTTAAGTCTGATGTAATCAAATTCTGTAACATGCTTTTTTGGAATGATAACAATATCAACTCCATTGAGATTTTTGTAATTATTCCTTACTATATCGCGTAGTTTTCTCTTAAGTCTATTTCTTTGGTTGGCCTTACCAATCTTTTTGCTTATAGAAAAACCAAAGCGGGGATGGGAGAGGCCATTGTTTTTGATCAATACAGTAAAGTCTCTATTAAAAAAAGCTTGATTCTTTTTGTATACTCTCTGAAAGTCAGTATCTTTTCTTAAACTTATTCGCTTTTCCATCTATGTCCTTAAATCTAAGTAAAAAAAAGCAAAACTTATTGCTTATAAATTAAGCTGAAAGTCTTTTTCTGTTTTTCTTACGTCTAGCTTTAATAACGCGTCTGCCACCTGGTGTTGACATTCTTTTTCTAAAACCATGATCTTTAGCTCTTTTTCTTCTATTTGGTTGATAGGTTCTTTTCATTATTACACCTCCTCATAAATTTTGACTCATATTATTATATGTAGAAATAGCTATTCTGTCAAGGTTTTTTAGCTCTTTTGATCCTAAAATAGCTAGGAATATTTACCATGAATAAAAATTCTAGGATTTTTATTATAAATATACCAAATATTAGAGAATTCCCTTATATTTTTTCAATGTGGATAAATAATTCTGTAAAATTTTTTATCAACAATATTTGAACACTTATACAAATGAAAAAAAATTAATATATGTGAGTATAAAAAAATCAAAATCCCATTATATGGACAAAAGCAAAATAAAATTATAAAAACTATAAATAAATACACAGACTTATCCACATATCAACAATAGAAAATCTGAATTACCACTTTATCTAAGGAGTTTTCCCAAAACTTATTAACAGGATGTGGATAACTTGTACAAATCTCTATTTTATAGTATAATTTGAGGTGTAAAAATATATGGAAAAGCCAGTTTTTGCTTTTCATGAGTTATATTTTTGTGGAAAAGTTCTAATTTTTTTTATTTTTCTCGATTTTTTATAATTTTAATCCCATAAAATAGAGCTTTATTTTAAAAATTTCGACTTATCCACAATTTAATCCACATTAGTGGATAAGTCCTATTATTTTCTCTAATCCTTTAAATATAGGTCTTTATACTTGTGGAAAGATTTTTACTAAGAAAGGCTTGATGATGATCAATTTAGAATACATTACCGATGAATTAAAAAATGAAATGAAAATGAATATTCCAGATGAGAGTCAATATTACACATGGATAGATATTTTAAAACCATTAAATCTCTATGAAAATACTCTGTATTTGGAAATACCAAAGTCCAATATGATCTTCGTTTACGATAAGATATGGACTCCATCCCTCCAAGAATCCTTGGATAGGATTACAAAAGATGAGCCTGGCCACTACAAGGTCGTAGTTGTTGCAAGAGATTCTGATTCATATTCTAGAATCTTGACCTTGGGCAACAACTTTGATGACGATGGACAGATGAAGATAAAAGGGCTAAACAAGTACCCAAGACCACTTTTGGATAGGAACTATACCTTTGAAAACTTCATCCAAGGCAAGTCCAACCAATATGCCCTAGCTGTTGCCAGTGCAGTTACTGAAAATATCATAAATGGCCATCCAAATAAGGTCTACAACCCTCTATTTATATATGGGGATTCGGGCCTTGGCAAAACTCACTTGATGCAGGCCATAGCCCACAAGATCCTTGAAGAACGTGACGACTTATATGTCATGTACATATCTAGTGAACGCTTTACTAATGAGCTTATAGCAAGTATACAGCCAACAAGTAGATCCAAAAATCAAAACTTAAACCAGGAATTTAGGGACAAGTACAGGTCAGCAGATATCCTCCTTATAGATGACATCCAATTTCTATCTAATAAAGAAGGTACACAAACGGAGTTATTTCACACCTTCAATGACTTATACTATGCTGATAAGCAAATAGTCCTATCATCAGATAGACCTCCTCTTGAGATTAAAGATTTGGAAGATAGGTTACTTTCAAGGTTTTCTTGGGGTATTACCGTTGATATACAAAAACCAGATTTTGAGACAAGGGTTGCCATACTACAGAAAAAATCTGACGAATTAGGTGCTTTTATAGATAATGAAATATTGACCTATATAGCTGAAAGTATCGATACAAACATTAGAGATTTGGAAGGTGCTTTGTCAACAGCCATTGCCTATGCCAAGGGAGATGGAAGAAATACCATAAACCTTGAAGATGCTACAAAGGGCATCAATACTAGGTCTATCCAAAAGAGAAAGCACATCAATATAGGCGATATACAAAAAAAGGTAGCAGAGAAATATTCTATAAAAGTTTCTGACCTAAAGGGCAAGAGTAGGAAAAAGGAGATAGTAAATCCAAGGCATATAGCCATGTACCTATCAAGAGACTTGACCGATTCATCCCTTGTCACTATTTCAAATGCTTTTGAACGAGATCATACTACAATCATGCATGGCATAGATAAGGTAAAAGATCAGATGGAAAGTGATGAAGATTTTAAAACAGAAGTAGAAGATTTGAGAAATTCTTTGACTGATTAAGTCAAAATGTGCATATCTTTTGGGATAAGCTTGTGGATAAGTAAATTTAGAATTTATAAAAATAATCTCAAAATGATATGTGGATAAAGTCCCAACTTATACTTGGCTTATCCACAGGATCTTTTGTATAAGTAATGGCTTGATATAAAGCTTTACTTGACTTTTCCACATATATACAGGCCCTACTACTAATACTACTAAATATATATAGTTATATGAGGAGACACCATGAAATTTGAAGTTAAACAAAATGAGCTGATCAATGCTATCAATATTGCCAACAGGGCAGTATCCAAAAACACCAATATACAAATTCATGAATTAATATACTTTGAAGCAAAAGAAGATAGACTCTCACTGACTGCTTTTGATGGGGAAATCACAATCAAGACCTTTATAGAAGCAAGAGTAATAGAAGAAGGTGAGATGGCCCTAAAGGCAAATCTATTTACTAATATTATTAGAAAACTTCCTAATGACATTGTAAAGATAGAAAGTAAGGATGGCAAGATTTCTATAAGAAGTCAAAATTCTAACTTCAATCTCCTTGCCTTTGAGTATTTTGAAAAACAAGACCTAGAACTTCCAGATACATCTCCACTAGAGATATCAAATGATAAATTGAAAAGATCAATTCTACAAACAGAATTTGCTACAAGCTTAGATGAAACAAAACTAGCTCTTACTGGAATTTTATTTGAGCTTAAAGAAGCTAGCTTAAATATGGTGGCCCTAGATGGCTACAGGGTAGCCCTAAAGAAAAACACCATGGACTACCAATCAGAATACGAAAATAGCGAATTTATCATACCAAAGAGATCTCTTATGGAATGGTCTAGGATAATAGCTGATGATTCTATTACAAAAATATATAAAAATGATAATGACTTAGTTTTCCAAGCTGAAAACACTACTATGTATTGCAGAGTAATAGATAAAAACTATATAGACTACAGAAATATAATCAACAAAACATCAGAAACGAGTGTTATAGTTGACAAGGCTAAGCTAGTAGCTGCCCTAGACCGTGCCCAAGTTTTGTCAGACCCAGGTAGGGCAAATCTTATCAGAATAGAAATTGCCGAAAACCATATGATTATCAAATCAAATTCTGAAATAGGGGATGTAAAGGAAGTCATAGAAATAGACCAAGAAGGACCAGAGCTAAACATAGCCTTCAATGCTAGATATATGCAAGAGGGTGTCAGAGCCTTTGACAGTGAGAAAATCAAACTTAATTTCAAATCTTCCCTAAATCCTTGTTTGATAGATCCAGTTGACAGCAAATACGAAGATGAAGAATTTACCTACCTAGTTCTTCCAGTAAGACTAGCAAATTAGGAAAAAACTATGGAAGAATTAGAATTTCAAACAGAAATGATAACATTAAAAGATTTGCTGAAAGTTTCCCAATTGCTCCCATCTGGTGGTATTGCCAAAGCAGTGATCAAAGATGAGGGAGTAATAGTAAATGGAGAAGATTGCTTTTCTCCAGGCAAAAAACTCTACAAAGGCGACTGGCTAATCTTTGATGATTATAAAATTACTATTGTATAATGTGGATTAAAAATATAAGCTTAGATTCATTTAGAAATTATGATAAGGCAGATGTAGAATTTTCTAAGGATATAAATATCTTTATAGGAGATAATGCCCAAGGAAAGACAAATTTGTTGGAATCCCTCTATTATCTGGCCAATGCTACAAGCTTTAAGAAGATTAGAGATAAGGACATCATTTCCTTTGATAAGGATACTATGTCTCTTGAGGGCATTATCAGAAAAGATAAGTATTTTAAACACGTTTATATAAATGTTGACCAAAACAATAAGAATATCTATGTAAATGAAGTAAAATATGATAGGAACAAAGACTTAAAGGCCCTCTTTTCATTGGTGCTTTTTACACCAGAAGATTTGCTTATAATAAAAGAGGGACCAAATTTAAGGCGAGACTTAATTGATGATATAATAATAAGTGTAGATTTTTCCTATAAGCAGATCAAAAAGCAATATGATAAGCTTATTTTTCAGAGAAATAAACTTCTAAAGAACCAAAAAAGTCCATATTTTGAGGAACAAGTCAGAGCTTTTGACAAAAATCTTTGCCGTTTTGGCTATAGAATCTACAAGAAAAGGGCTAAGATTACTGAACTTATAGGAAGATTTGCCAATGACTATCATGATTTGCTCTCAGAAGGCAAAGAGGATTTAAAAATAAACTATAGACCTGATATCATGGCCACTAGCCAAGAAGATTATTATCAAAAGTTTATAAAATCCTATGACCTAGACAAAAAGTATCAGACGACCCAAGCTGGCATCCACAAAGATGAGATAGAAATCACCATAAATGATAAGCTAATCAAAAATTTTGGATCTCAAGGCCAGCAAAGATCAGCAATACTAAATATAAAACTAGCCCAAGTAAGATTGATAAGGGAAGTGACAGGTGATAAATCTGTCATTTTATTTGATGATGTTTTCTCAGAACTTGACGAAAAAAGATCCCACTTCCTCTTAGAAAACCTAGAGGGCTACCAAACAATTATTACAGCTACCAATACCAAGAGCTTGGATATGGTGGATGAATCTTCCCTTAGATACATAAACAATGGCAAAATATACCAAAACTTGATTTAAGGGAGATTTTAGAAAGGAAAATTATGACAGAAAATAATTACGATGCCGGTAATATTAAGGTCTTAGAAGGACTAGAGCCAGTTAGACTAAGACCTGGTATGTATATAGGCTCAACTAGTGAAAAAGGTCTACACCACCTGGTTTATGAAGTTGTAGACAACTCTATAGACGAGGCTCTTGCCGGCCGTTGCGATTACATAAAAGTGACCGTATCAGAAGATAATATTATAACAGTAGAAGATGACGGGTCAGGTATACCAGTAAAAGAACACCCACAAACTCACAAATCAACCCTAGAGACTGTTCTTACAGTCCTTCACGCTGGTGGTAAGTTTGACTCATCAGCTTATCATTTTTCAGGTGGACTTCACGGGGTAGGGGTTTCTGTAGTAAATGCCCTATCAGAATATCTTATAGCCGAAGTCAAAAGAGATGGTCACCTATATCGCATGACCTTTGAACGTGGAGTTGCTACAAGTGATTTGGAGATTATTGGAGATACTGAGGAAACGGGTACAACTATAAGCTTTAAGGCTGACCCAGAAATCTTTGATACAACAGAATATGACAAAAAGACCCTAGAACGCAGATTCCGCGAAATGGCCTTTCTAAATTCTGGTGTACAAATCATCTTTGAAGATCAAAGAGATGAGTCTAGCCAATCTTTCAAATACGACGGTGGAGTTAGTGAATTTGTTGGCTACTTAAACCGCAACAAAGACTCTATAATGTCTGAAATCCCACACTTTATTGGAAGCCAAGAAGATACAGAAATAGAAATTGCCTTCCAATACACCGATTCATATTCTGAAAATATCCTAACTTTTGCCAATAATATCCTTACTCCAGAAGGAGGAACCCACCTATCAGGCTTTAGGTCTGCCCTCACTCGTGGAGTTAATGACTATGCTAGAAAGTATAAGTTTATCAAAGAAAACGAAGAAAACCTCCAAGGTGAAGATGTCAGAGAAGGTATGACAGCCATAGTATCAGTCAAGATATCAGAACCACAATTTGAGGGTCAAACCAAGGCAAAACTTGGTAACTCTGAAGTACGTGGGGCTGTGGATAGCTTCTTCTCATCCAAGCTAGAATCTTTCCT
>CABTWT010000052.1 GCA_902488555.1 uncultured Anaerococcus sp. | reverse complement strand
GCTCGCGCCAAGTGCCACGCCTGTACTTGCATGCACTTCTGCATATCTGCCGATAGCGACGCCGCCCAAAACATCTCCTGTTGCTGCACGTCCTATAGCAATGACATCATCCGCATCGCTATGAGTGCCGAAACCGATGCCGATGCTGTCTGTGTACATGGCAGAACTGTGTTCCCCCAGGGCAACAGCATTTTGTCCCATAGCCTTGTTTTTTGCCCCGATGGCGATGCCTTCATGTACGATATTTCCCGAACCGAGAGCCATGACACCCGACTCGCTCATGACTGTATTATTGGTTCCAACAAGCGTTGCGTCGGCTGCATATTTGAAATCTCCCATTCCGTAAGCCTTGTTCAGACTTCCTACAACTGTAGTCTCATATCCCTCATTTACATTATTCGTACCGACAGATAAGCCGTTCCGGAATTTCGTTGTCGACCCCGGTCCGATGGCGACAGAGTTTGCCCCTTTGGCACCATTACCATCATTATTGATCTGGTCCTCAGAAGTCACGGAAAAATAAGGAACGGCAGGATCGCCAGCTGCATCGACAACGGTGCAAGAAATACTGAGCGCCGTCAATACGGCAGCGCACAAAGCGACAGACTTTTTACCCTTACTGATCATTATAATTTCTCCCTTCCATAACAGGTCGGACAAGCCGTTTACTCAAAATACGGAAAGCAAAAGAAATATGCAGAAGTGCCGCTTTCTCCATTTTTCAACGCAGTCCGGCAAAATAAAAACCGGTTCATAGGACTATTAAAACATCGTATTGCAAATAAATTTTTGGTCGATTTTTGTATTAATATTCCTCCCCATTTAAGATTATACCCCCCAAAATGATGCTGGCAACCGCTTTTGTGCCTGCCCTTTCTGAATTTTTTACTTTTCTTTCCTCGGCGCATAATAAAACACCTGCCCCCTACAAACGGAGAGCAGGTATTTTATTTACTTCCTGTTTTCACAGCGTTTCATGGTTTGATTTCTCTGCTTTTCTTATGCTTTCTCTTTAGAAGGCAAAACGAGCGGAAAGCATACCGTGACAATAAAAAACAACTGCAGGTACTCTTCACTGCAGTTGTTTTTTGTTCCTTTTATTTCTTTTATTTCTTTTTCGGTACCGTTTTCATGATGGAGAGGATGGCGACGAGTGTCATGAGCACGTTGAAGAGGAGCGCCACCATGGCGGCAAAGCGGACTTCCGTATTATCCGTTCGTCCTACAAAGATATTTTGCAGGGGAACAAAGCCGCTTCCGTTCAGTCCCGTAAAAATAGCTGTGGAAAGAGCCACGCCGAAGGCCGCGCCCAAAGAAGAGGCCATTTTGTAAATACCTGCCGCGGATCCCGCCTGTTCTTCCGGTACGTTGGATAACGCCGCATCGGTAGAAGGTGTCGCATAGAAACCGAGGCCGATACCGAATAAGGTGAAACCTGACGGCAGCGATGAGATACTGCCAGGTGTAGAGGAAACCGAAAATAGACTGCCATGCGAAATACAGCGCGCTTCTCACGTTTTCTTTTATTTCATGCGCTTACCGAACTTGCCTTGAAACGCGGCCGCCGCCGCGCCCAGCGCCATACCGATCAACATGCCCTGCGACAAATCGCCCATGCCCGCACCGATCATCAGGCCGAACACCATGCCGGTCGCGATATACGCGCCCGCGCCCTTTTCTTGTTGCGGTTCGTTTGGCGTTTCGCTTGGCCGTTCGTTCTGCGGTTTTTTAGCTTCGCCCATGGGACCTCCTACGCCCGCGTCATCATCAGGTACAATTCGATCGAAGAACCGATCACCGCGCCGATAAACGCGCCCCAGCTGATTTGGTCAAAAAAGGCGCCCAAAATAAGCCCCGCGCCAATGCACGCCGCCAGCGCGACGCCAAACGGATAATTGTGGTACCGTTTGCGCGGTCGTTTGCGTTGCGCCATATCTCATCGCCTCCGCTGCGCGAAATAATCCACCCACGTGCCGATCAAAATCCCGATCGCGAGCCCCCACACGACTTCATCGAGTACGTATCCCAAGATAAACCCGAGCCCCATGCCGAGCGCGATCCCCATCCCATTCGGTAAACGTTTTTTAGGTTGCGTCATAGCGCCATCTCCCATGACCTTATGCCTTCATTATACGCGCCAATATATTCGCACTGCGACAAACCCGCGTCAAATGATGGCATTACCTTCCTGCGTCATTACCAAAATGCTCTACTGTAGCTTCGGTATGAGGTAGTAAGATTCGTTATTCGATTGAATATATTGCAAAGGTAATTTTTAATCGATTGATAAAATCATTTATCAGCCTCCTCAAGTAAATTATCCAGTCCACTAACAAAAACATCTAATTTATTTTCTCTTAAAAATTGGAAAAATGTCTCATAATCGCTTGGACTTAAAAAATGAAATATATATTTCTCATTTTTTCCTATTTCTTTTAATTTTTTGTTTAATAATTTAAAGTGTTCTCTTGCCGCTCTATATTTCCCTTTATTTTCAGGAGAAGCGTCACTATCCTCTTTAATTTCAAGTACAACATAGACATCCCCTGTTGTATTAAGTTTAATAATAAAATCAGGGTTAAAGGCTCCTAGTTTGGTATGTGAACTTACTTTGTAAGAGTATTCTATGCTATAAAACCCCATGTCTCTAGACTTTATCCATGCGAAAATATTGTTAATATTTTCATTTTTAAATAGATAATCCTTTAAAAATTTATACTCCGGCTCCGCTGTTGCTATTACTGTATTTAAAGGAGTTTTAAAGTCATAAAAATTGATTTGATTACATGCCCTTCTTGGAAGACTATCATCTTCTAAAAACTTATCCATTATTGCTTTTTGTTCATCACTAGGCATCTCGTCTTTATACTTGTCAGTATAAAATAACATGGAATCGGTTCTGAATGATGATATACCTCTTGTTTCATTCCTCATATCTTTTGTATTAATTTCTATAAATTCTGTTGATTTTATAGAGTTTATAACCGCTTTGCTTCGCGCTCTAAACAATGTAGAGAATGCCGTAAATATTTTATGTGCATTTTCTTCTATTAAAACATCTCCTTCTATTCCTGCATTATGCATAGATTTTTTTATGATCTCTTTTATTTTTTCTCTAGGCGGTAAATTATCTTTTGAATATACTTTATCTCCAAGTCCAAGTATTTCTGCTTCCCAATCCCTTAATCGAAATTCATAATAAATTTTATCCAGCACTTGATCTACAGTTTTAGTTCTTAACTTAATATTATATTTTACATTTGTACCCTTTCCTGTTAAAAGATTTTCATATTCTGTTTCTTTTTTAGCTGACAAAATTTGACTTTTTAACTTAATACCTTCATCCCAAGATTTTTGATAATTTAATTGTTTTGCTTCAGTATTAATTTCTTTTTCCACTTTGTCATATATAAGGTTTTTGACTGAGAAATTATATTTATTCCTTTCTCCTGAATAGTTTACTGTGCTAATAATTCTAGTCTCTATTTCAAGCACTTCATTGACCAATGATTTTATATTTTTACTCCAGCTATCGTGATTAAACACTACTACAGCGGGCTGTGGATTTGAATATTCCGGTGGTATTCTAAGACCCCTACCTAAAACTTGTGCTATTAATAATTTGGAATTAAAAGCTCTATCTTCCCACGGTACAATTTGAAATACATTATTTACATCCCATCCCTCTGTAAGCATACTTACAGAAACAACCCACTCAAAAGAATTTTCTTTTGAGTCTATAGACTCTAATATTTTTAAGTTTGGTTTATGCTTTTTGTTAGATGTAACTATAAGAACTTTGCTTTCCGCTTTTTCTCTATCGATATTTTCAAACTCAATTAAAAAATCAATAAACTCTTCATATAAATTTTTTGCACTTTCAACATTCTTCGTAATCAAAATAGAAATTGGTTTGATTTTGGAATATTTGATCCTATTTTGTTCATGGTTATAGTGTATTTTTTGAAATTTATATTCTCTATCCCCGGTTACATCATCTTTTTGAACATAATCTATTGTTTTTACGATTTTATCATCTATAGCACTTCTTAACGAGTATCTATATATGACATCGTTGAAATATTCATCATCAATATATGCCGTTCCTGTAAACCCAAGCATATATTTAAAGTTATAATCTTTGTTCAAAAGAAAGTCTTTCCATTTTCTTATATCTTTTTCATTGCTGTTATTAAAGATATGATGCGATTCGTCGCTTAATATAAGTGTGTCTTCGCCACCATTTTTGAAACTGTCCTTTATAGAAGATCCTGTTGTTTCATAAACCGCATGAATATTTTCAACGCATATATCTCCCTCAATAATGGTTGAATCAGCAGATGTTATCCTAGGAGCTATAAAATCAATTTTTTCTGGTATTGCATTTCTTAAATCAGGATCCGACACTAAACCAACAAACTTTTCTGTTAACCCTTTCTCAATAGTCAAAGAGGGACATAATACTAATACTCTTTTTACTAGTCTTTCTGCCAACAAAATCTGAGCTATACCGTATATAACATACGATTTACCTGTTCCAGTAGCTAAATCAATATTAGCAAATAGTTTATCCTTAATTTGAAGACTTCTTTTATAATCATCAAGTCTCAAATATTTTTTCATCATTTCAGGATTGCTTTTATAGTTTTCCTCAACTATATCAACTAAAGAATTGTACATGCCTGAAGCTAAGTAAATCACAGAAGATTTTATAGCCTCTTTCTGATATACTCTGTCGCCACATAAAACATCCAAAAATCTTTCCCACTTACCTAGGTCAAGTTTTGATCTATCATAATTCTCATTTACCTTAAGAATCAAATCCTTTTGATTAAATACAATCTTATTTTCCATTATCTTTCTCCTTAGATAAAGACACTGTAACATCATTGCCATATATATCTGTAAATATAAATACTGTTTTATCGCCGAGCAACTTTGATGGTATGTTCCATTCGATATTTAGAATGTTTTTATCTTTACAATTTATTTTTGTATCATTATCTTCTTTTCGTTTGCTTTCTATCTCATTCCAAAATCTTACATCATCAAGTAAAAATTCTTTCCCATTGTAATCATAGTTAACAAATATGCTTGATAAGGTTGAAAAATTTTCTGCTGCTCCCCCATTCAACGGATTGCTAACAAATTTTGTGGCTTTAAAAATTACATCTTCTTTCCTTTTGATAAATTCGCATTCAACCTCTGGAGTATATATGAATTGAAATCCTTTCATTTCCTCTATATCATTAACCTTCTTTTTACTTCTTGGTTGTCTGGATTTTGTAAATGGCGTTTTATGAAGTTCTTCTATCATTTCATATGGTACCGTTAAGAAATAATATCTTGTATCATCGATTTCTTCATAATCTGCAATAAAATCCACTCTTGTTGCCGGTGCTACAATATAAACTCTACTATATCTTTTCCCCTTTATGTTCTTATGAAGTTCCAAGATATAGTTATTGTCTACTCCCGATTCTTTATGTTCAATATAGTTAAATACCTTTACTGGAAAACCTCTTTTTTCTCCATCAAAAATAATTCCGGATGCTTTAAATTCTTTTTGCTCAAATTCAAATAATTGAGATACAAAGTGCTTGTATTTATCCCATTCAAGATTCAATGTTATTCCTAAGTCATACATGCCAAGCTTACAGGTTATAAAAGATTTTGCTTTTTTATTATATTTTTTAGTTTCATCTTCTATTATAAAACTATTTTGTATTTGTAATATTCTTTTTTGCATTGTTAGATAAGACAGTTTGCCTAAATCACAAGTTACCCAGCGTCTTCCGAGTTTTTCAGCAGCAGCCATCGTTGTCCCCGAGCCTCCAAAGAAGTCCATTACTATATCGCCTTCATTTGTTGAAGATTTAATTATTCTTTCTAATAATTCCTCTGGTTTCTGAGTTGGATAATTCATTCTTTCTTTTGAACTTGTTGCTAAAATACCTATATCTGTCCAGTAATCTTTCATGTTTACTAAGGTATATACTCCATCTTCATCTTTATAGTATGTTTGATTAGGATTTTTACCTGCATCAGGCTTCATATATGACTTTTCTTTTAAAACTTTAAAATCATAAGAGCTATTTTTAGAATAAAAATAGATATTAGCATGTTTTTTTGCAAATGACCTAGATCCAGCTCCGCCTGATTTAAAACACCAAATTATTTCATTAACCATATTGTTTTTACCAAAAACTTCATCTAAAATAACTTTAATATAATGTCCCATTTTTGTATCAGTATGAACAAAAATTGCACCGTCATCAGCCAGTATCTCTCTAGCTAAGATTAATCTTCTTCTTAGAAATTCTAAAAATTCCGAACCTTTCTTCTTGTCATTGTATGCTTTTGCCCCTTCTTTATTTTGAAATTCATCTTGGGTTGCAAATGGTGGATCTATATATATTAGTTTTACTTTACCTTTTACCTTATTTTTTATAAGTGGATCTTTATTTTCATTAATGGTTTTTAAAAATTGTAAATTATCTCCAAATACAATCATATTTCTCCATCCATCTTCAAAAGCAGGATGTTCATCACCATTAAATACTCTCTCCACTTGTAAAGGAACCGGAAATGTACCATCTTCTCCAGCAAGTACGTCTTCTTTCCTCATTTTACCTGCATAAGTAAGCTCATATTCCTCTTGAAGATTTGGAAATAACAAATATTTATAATCTTCTGGAATTTGCTCTTCATCATTAATCAGGCTTATTAAATATTGTTTTTGTATATCTGTTAATTTCAATTCTTATTCCTCCCAATTGTAAATATATTATTTAATAACCTTAAAACTTTATAATCAACTTAATTTCACATAATAAATATTTTCTTATTACACCATCCAAAATAAATCCACGCAACCTTAGTAGTCTTTTTCCTTCTCCGGCTAACATTATAAAATTGTTCAACTATCTTCACCGTTCTTACTTGCACTATAATTTCCGTTTTTAATCCAGCCATGCTTGCTTTAGCTTGTGCAATATAAAAAATTAAAATTTTGAGAGTACATTTTTTTAAAAGCATGCTTTTTGGGTTTCTTTATGGGTTACTTTTAATGGTGCCTGCATTAAGTTTTGACAATAACGCTACCGTTTCAATATGCGTGGTGTGCGGAAACATGTCGACGGGCTGCACATAGGTGACGGCATAGCCGCGGGTGGCGAGGTACGACGCGTCACGCGCCAAGGTGGCGGGGTTGCAAGAGACGTAGACGATGCGGCTCGGTTGCCAGTCGGCGGCGGATAGATCCCGACTTCGGGATAGTAGCCTTCCAGCGGTGTACGTCGTGCCACCGCGCCGTCGTGCGTCGTGTCTCGCGCGTCATGCGAACAATGCGTTCCCTTGCGAAATTTTTTATATGTATATTGGTATTTATTTTGTATAGCTTGTGATTAAAATAATACTGTTTCCCCTATCATACAATACGGAAGATTTTCGGGCAAAAAAATAGGCTCGTGCCAATTTATTTTCCGCCGAGTTCGCGCTTAAAAAAGACCTTAGAAATCAATCTAAGGTCTTTTGATTTACATATCGGCATGAGCTTCGTCAACGCGCTTGGACAATAGAGCCACCGTTTCGATATGACGCGACGGC
>CABTWT010000051.1 GCA_902488555.1 uncultured Anaerococcus sp. | reverse complement strand
CATTGGCAAACATATCTACTACATTTTGTCTTATCTCTGGTCTTTTAACCTTGGCAAGTTCAAATGAAAAGGCATTTTTGATGTGGGCTTGTTCTACTTCACTTAAAGATTTGTAGAATGCTGTAGCTTGGCTAAAGTGATCTTTAAAGCTTTCTGCACGAGCTTGAATTTTTCTAGCATCTATTTTTTCTTGGTAGTGCTCATATCCACCCTCTTCAGGGCTAGCATAGTATGGTGATTGGTCATCAATAGATGATTTCATATATGAAACTGGTCCTTTTGGAATCATATGTTGGTGCCAGCCATCTCTTTGGTTGTTATTAACATCTACTATTGGTCTATTAATTGGAATTTGGGCAAAATTTGGTCCACCAAGTCTGATTAGTTGTGTATCTGTGTATGAGAATAATCTACCTTGAAGTAGTGGGTCATTAGAAAAGTCAATACCTGGTACAACATTACCTGGGTTAAATGCAACTTGTTCAGTTTCTGCAAAGTAATTGTCTACGTTTTTATTTAAAGTAATTTCACCTATCTTGATTTTTTCAATATCTTCTTCTGGCCAAACTTTCGTAGGGTCAAGGATATCAAAGTCAAAATCAAATTCTTTTTCTTCTGGTAAAAGTTGTACACAGAAATCCCAAACTGGGTAGTCACCCTCATCTATAGCATCATACAAGTCTTTTCTATGGCTATCTGGATCATTACCAGAAACTTTTAAAGTCTCATCCCAAACTCGAGAGTGAACTCCCAATTGTGGGTTCCATTGGAATCTTACAAAAGTTCCCTTTCCTTCTGCATTTACAAATCTATAAGTATGGACACCAAATCCATCAATCATTCTAAGCGATCTAGGTATTGCCCTATCACTCATTTGCCACATTGTCATATGCGCCGACTCTTGGTTACGAGTTACAAAATCCCAGAAAGTATCGTGAGCTGATTGGGCTTGTGGTACTTCTGTATCTGGTTCTGGTTTTACAGCGTGAACAAAGTCAGGGAATTTAATCGCATCTTGGATGATGAAAACTGGCATATTGTTACCAACTAAGTCATAGTTTCCTTCTTCAGTATAGAATTTTATAGCGAAACCTCGCACATCACGAGGAGTATCAGTTGATCCTCTAAAGCCTGCTACTGTAGAAATCCTTGTAAACAAAGCTGTTTCTTTTCCTTCTTCAGTAAATAATCCTGCTTTGGTATATTCACTCATATCTTTAGTACATTTAAATACCCCATGAGCACCTACACCACGAGCGTGAACTATTCTTTCAGGGATTCTTTCGTGGTCAAAGTGTTGCATTTTTTCTCTAAAGTGGAAGTCTTCAATAAGAGTTGGTCCTCTATCACCTGCTTTTAGAGAAAATTCTTCCTCTGCCATTTTTAGACCCTTATTTGTAGTAAAGGCCTTGCCTTTGTTATCAACTTTATTATTCTTTAAGTCTTTTTGCTTAGCATTATCAGCTGCTTTTTTAGCTTTATCTAATCCTGGAGGAGTTAGAGGCGCTTTCTTGAAATCATGTTTCTTATCTTTTTTAGTCATTTTATCTCCTTCCAATATATTTACAACTTATGTTAATATATTTACCCCTAATTAAAAAAAAGCCACTAATCAAAGTGACTTTTCATTAAATATCTGGTAGTATTTATTTATTTTTTCTCTTATATGGCTAGCAAAGACATCTGAACCAGCTACAATAATATCACAACCTGCATCTATTACCTTGTGGACATTTGTAGTTTTGATCCCACCATCAACTTCGATTTTTACATCTAGATTATTATCATCTATGTATTTTCTAAAAAATCTGATTTTATCTAGCGAATCTTCCATAAAACTTTGCCCGCCAAATCCTGGTTCAACACTCATTACAAGCAATAAGTCAATCTTATCAAGGTAAGGAAGCATTAGGTTCATATCAGTTGCTGGCTTAAAAGTTAGGCCAACTTCCATACCATTATCTTTGATTTCATTTATAGTTTCATCGAGGTTTTTGCAAGCTTCATAGTGAATTGTTAGCCTGTCTACGCCTGCTTTCTTGAAATCTTTGATGTATCTAATTGGCTCTTCTATCATAAGATGAGTATCAAAATAATAATCAGTAATCTTTCTAAGATCTCCTATAACCTTGAATCCAAAAGAAATATTTGGGACAAATATTCCATCCATAACGTCGACATGGAGCATTTTTAGATCTGTTCCCTGAGTTTGTCTTATGTCTTCTTCTAAATTTGCAAAGTTACAAGATAGTATTGATGGAGCTAGTTCTACCATTTGTTTTCTCGCCTTTCTTTTAATTGATTAAACAACATTTTGTAATTATCATACCTTGTTTGTGATATTTGACCTTTTTCTAAGGCCTCTTTCACTTGGCAATTTGGTTCGTTTATATGATTGCAATTTTTGAACTTACAGTTTGAGTTTTTCATTTCCCTAAAAGTGTATTTTAGTTGATTTTCATCTTCTATAAAGTCAAAATCAAAGCTATCAAAGCCTGGCGTGTCAAAGATAAAGCTATCTTCATCTATGGCAAAAATCTCTGTATGGCGAGTTGTGTTCTTCCCCCTTTTCGATTTTTGGGAAATCTCACCAATTTCTATATTTTTTTCTACAAGATTATTTAAAAATGTGCTTTTACCAACCCCTGAGGCTCCTGAAACTGCAGAAGTTTTTCCTTTTAATATTGGGATTATCTCATCTGTTGGAAAATCATTATAATTATCTATGCTTACTATCCTGTAAGAAAGAGGCTCGTATATATCAATTATTTGATTGATTTTTTCATCAGTTGTAAGGTCGATTTTTGATATTATAATTACTACATCGATATTTTCGTGTTCGCACATAGCCAGATACTTATCAAGGTTAAATAAATTCAAAGGTGGGTCATTTATAGTTACAAATACTAACATTTGGTCTATGTTTGCTATGTTTGGCCTTTTGATTTCATTCTCTCTATCAAGTATATGAGTGATGTAGGCTGTCTTGTCTTCTGCTGGTTCTATATTTACATTGTCACCTACAAGGGGTTTGATCCCCCTTATACGAAAATTTCCCCTTGCTTTTGACATATAGGTCTCATCTTTTGTTTTGACATAGTAAAGATCTTTTTGTGATTTTATAATTTTACCAATCATTGATTTACCACAGTTACTCCGTAGGATTGTCCATCTACAACTATTTCTAGATAGGCTCCTACACTTGCTTTTACATTAACTATGAGCACTCCGCCATTGTTTTCTACTTCTGCATGAGTTTGTGTTCCACTATACATGCTTTGGCCTCTTTGACCATTTACTATGTCGTAAACCTCTACGTAGTATTGGTCTTTTGGCTCTGTTATTTCAACTCTTAGTTCAACATCTTTTATATTATTCTCTTCTGGTATAACTTCTTTTGGACCTGTAGATATAGATATCTCTATTTGAGAATCCTTGGCAACTCTTGTACCGGCAGCTATTGACTGACTCATTACAAGACCTTGTTGGGTGTTATCGCTATTGTAGTAGTTGACATTTGCAATAGCTAGACCTGCTTGGTTTAAAATAGCTCTGGCATCTTGTTCAGTGTGGCCTAGGACATTTGGAACCTCAATAGTCTCAACTCTGCCATCTGGCCCTGTACTTACTGTAACGTCTATTTCACTTCCAGCTTGAAGTTTACTATAAGATCTTGGATCTTGGCTTATGATTAAGTCCTTATCTACATTGTCGCTTTTTTGTGTCATAGTACGACCTAGTCTAAGACCAGCTTCTTTTAGGACTTCTTCTGCCTGGGCTATGGTCATATTTCTAAGGTCTGGAACTTCCACTTCTCTGCCCTTACTTATCACTAGGTTTACTTGACTTCCCCTGTCAACCTTGGTATTTGGGCTTGGGTCCTGGCTCATTACCTTGCCAATTTCGTACTCATCACTTTCTTCTGTTAGTGAAATATTTGCCTTAAGACCTCTTCTCTCAAGTTCATTTATTGCTTGAGATTGGTTGAGGTTTAATACCGTTGGTACTTCTATTTGTTTGCTACTAGTCCTATTCCTTAAAAAATATACAGCTGATAATAGAACTAAAGCTAGTAGTATAAGTGGCCAAAGTTTTTTTGCTTTTTTATTCTTGCTAGAAGAATTTTTCTTATCTGGATTTGAAACATAAACTGCTTCTTTTTCCTTTTCCACTTCTTCTTGTTCATAGTTTTGCTGGTAAACTTTGCTAGTCACCTTATCTTTTGGAACAACAATTGGAATCGGAGCAGTTTCAGACAAATCTTCCTGATCATAAATAAAATCTTCATCTTCTAATGCATCGATTAATTCTCTGGCATTTAAAAATCTTTCTGATGCTTCCTTTTTGAGAAGCTTCATTATTATATAATTTAAATGATCTGATAATTCTGGATTAAGTTCTTTGGCGCTAATTGGTTCATCTTGTATATGCATAAGAGCAATACCAACAGAGTTGTCAGCATCAAAGGGCACCTTGCCAGTAGCCATCTCATACATTACAGCTCCTAGAGAATAAAGGTCGCTCTTCTCGTCAACTATATTACCCTTGGCTTGTTCTGGTGAAATGTAATGTACTGTACCAAGTATTGAACTAGTATATGTTATTGTAGCATTTGATGAAACCCTTGCTATACCAAAATCTGTCACCTTAAGTAGTCCATAATTATCAATTAGGATGTTTTGAGGTTTGATGTCTCTATGGATTATCCCAGCATTGTGGGCCATTCTAAGGGCTTTGGCTATTTGAACAGAATAATCTATTATTTCTTGGTTAGAAAGCTTGCCCTTTGATAAAATCAAATCCTTAAGGGTTTGACCTTCCACATATTCCATTACTATGTAATATATTCTCTGTCCCTTGTATAAGTCTTCTCCTATATCAAAGACATTTACAATATTTACATGGGATAGTTTGGCAGCAGATTGAGCTTCGTTATTAAATTTTTTGAGAAATTCGGTATCTTCAGCGTATTGGTCTTTAAGAACCTTGATAGCTACAAATCGGTCTAGGAGTCTATCCTTGGCCTTGTAAACCTTGGCCATACCTCCTACGCCTATTTGCTCTATAATTTCATACCTTTCGTCTAAAACTAATTTTTCCATAACTACCCTCTTAGATCTTAACAGTAGTAACCGTCACATTGTCTCGGCCACCCTTATCAATTGCCTTATCCATCAAGTTCATTGAAATATCAAAAACATCATCATAATTTTTGATCACTTCAACAATATCCTTAGGCTCTAGCTCGTTGGTAAGCCCATCTGTTACAAGCAAGATTATGTCATCTTTCTCATATGCTAGAGATTTATTATCTACCATTATATCAGCGCTAACACCAACAGCCCTTGTGACTGCAGCCTTATTGGCAAAGTGATTTGCTTCTTCTTCGTTAAGGGCACCACTATCTATAAGTTCGTTTATTAGTGAGTGGTCTTTGGTTAGCTGGTTAAGCTCACTAGCTCTGTATAAGTAAATCCTAGAATCACCAACATGGGCGATGTGTAGGCTATTTTCTTTATAGTCTATGCAAAGGCAGACTACAGTCGTGCCCATTTTTTCATTTTTTTCTGTAGCTAACTTATAAACTTCATTATTGGCATAGAGTATTGCCTTTTCTTGAAAATCTACAATACTTTCAAAGTCTTCAGCTTTAGAGTTCTCTATAAAATCTGTAAATGATGTACATGCTAGGCTACTTGCTAGCTCTCCATCGCTGTGGCCACCCATACCATCAGCAACCACAAAGAAGTCGTAGTTTTCTATAGAAATATTTCCGTAGGAATCTTCATTTGTTTTTCTAACCTTTCCAATATTGGAAATCGTACTAAATTTCATTATTACCTCGCGTAGTTATTCCTTAGTTGTCCACAGCTAGCATCTATATCTTGGCCCATAGAATATCTAACTGTGGCATTTAGGCCATTTCTTGTAAGTTTTTCCTTAAAATCATTTATTATCTTATTTGTTGTCTTCCCATGCTTAAATTCTTCTATTGGGTTTAGTGGGATAAGATTAATATGTATATTTTTACCCTTTAGAAGTTTTTTGAGATTATCGATATCGCTATCAAGGTTATTGACACCATCTATTACAACATATTCAAAAGATACTCTTCTTTTTGTCTTATCTAGATAGTAATCAGTTGCTTTAATAAGTCCCTTTATATCATACTTCTTAGCAACTGGCATATATTTTTTTCTTTTCTCATCTGTTGCATAGTGAAGACTAACAGCAAGATTTATATCAAGGCCAGAATCAGCAAGGTCATATATTTTTGGAGTTAGGCCAGATGTAGACAAGGTTATAGATCTGTGAGATAGATTTCTTCCATTTTCATCTGTAATAATTTCTAAAAACTTTGTAATATTCTTATAATTATCTAGTGGCTCTCCAATACCCATTATTACAATATTGTTTATATCTCCATTTAATCTTTCAAGGGTATAAACTTCTTCTATTAATTCTGAAGCTGTCATATGCCTTTCTAGGCCATTTTTTGTGGAAGCACAGAAAGTACATCCCATCCTACAACCAACTTGTGATGAGATGCATATGGTTTTTCTATCCTTATAGTCCATGAAAACTGCTTCAATGATATTGCCATCTTTAAGTTCAAACAAATATTTTTTAGTAGAATCTACCTTTGATTCAAATGTTTTTAATAAGCTCACCTTATCGATTTCAAATTCATTGGCCAAACTTTCTCTCATATCCTTAGAAAGATCAGTCATCTGACTAAAATCATTAACTTTATTTACGTGAATTTGCCTGAAAACCTGTTTGGCTCTAAACTTTTGATATCCGTTTTCTAGGAAAATATCTTCTAATTCTTTAATTGTCTTGTCATTTATACTTTGTTTCATATTATATCTTCTTAAATTTACTTATAAAAAATCCGTCAGTTTCATCCTCAAAGTTTACATATTCTATATAATCTTTGCCATCTATAGGTATTAGTTCAAGGTCATTCATAGACCTTAAGTATTCAAAATTCGCCTTATTTTCAATGCTACCTATGGTGCAAGTAGAGTATAGGAGCTTTCCATCAGTCCTTAAGTATTTGACTGCATTAGCTAAAATATCTCTTTGAAGTTTTGCTAGGATTTTTATATCTTCTATACTTCTATTATAACGTATTTCTGCTTTTCTTCCCATAACCCCAAGGCCCGAACAAGGTGCATCAATTAGGACATAATCAAAGGCATCTATATACTTATCTTGCAATATAGTCGCGTCAAATGATTTAAGCTCGATATTTTTTAGTCCCAGCCTATCAATATTCTCTTTGATTAAGGGAAGTTTTTGTTCTAATAGGTCGTTGGCTATGATCTTTCCATCATTTTCAATGTATTCACCTATATATGAGGTCTTTGTACCTGGCGCTGCACATAAGTCTAAAATCTTTGCACCTTTTTTAGGATCTAGTACCTCTATAGTTTTCATAGAAGATTCTTGTTGGATGGTAAAAAGTCCATTTTTAAAAGCTATACTTTCAGCTAATCCAGCTGGATTTAAAACCCTCATAGCATTTTTAGATATTTTCCCATCTTCTATTTGGTAGCCAAGAGCTCTTAGCTTTTCTGTTAATTCTTCCTTATTTGTTTTTAGATTATTTACCCTAATAGAGATAACTTGCTCACTATTTATATATCTTAAAAATTTTTTGGTGTAATCCATACCATAATTTTGGTAAATATAATTTGTAAGATCTTCTGGCAAGGAATATCTGATGGATAGGGCTTTTATGTCATCTCTTTCATAAATAGTTGCAATTTCTTTTTCATCTCTTATAAAATT
>CABTWT010000050.1 GCA_902488555.1 uncultured Anaerococcus sp. | reverse complement strand
TAACCACTAAGGAGGAATTAAATGGCAAAAAGAGGAAAAAAATATCTAGAATCAAAAAAAGCTTATGATTCTACAAAAGAATACGAATTAGAAGAAGCACTAAAAATTGTTGAACAATCAGCAAAAGCTAAATTTGACGAGACAGTAGAACTTCACTTAAAACTTGGTGTAGATAGCAGACACGCTGACCAACAAGTACGTGGTACAATCATTCTTCCACACGGAACAGGTAAAAGTCAAAAAATCCTTGCTTTCGTAAAAGAAGATAGAATTGATGAAGCAATCGAAGCTGGTGCAGACTACGCAGGTGGAGCAGAACTAGCTGAAAAAATCCAAAAAGAAAACTGGTTAGACTTTGACGTTGTAATAGCAACACCAGATATGATGGCTACAGTAGGTAAGGTAGCAAGGATCCTTGGACCACAAGGCCTAATGCCAAACCCAAAAACTGGAACAGTAACAATGGATGTTAAACAAGCTATCGAAGAAGTAAAAGCTGGTAAGGTAGAATATAGAACCGACAAAGCAAACCTAATCCACGTTCCAACAGGAAAAGTTTCATTTGGTAATGAAAAATTAGCTGAAAATATTCGTGCACTACTTACTGCAGTTGTAAAAGATAAACCAGCAGCAGCTAAGGGTAGATACATCAGATCAGTAACAGTTACATCAACAATGGGACCTGGTGTAAAACTATCTCCACAAAGAGTAATGGATCTAGTAGAAAGATAATAAAAATATTTGCAAAATTTAAAAACTGTGATATAATATCATAGTCAAATAAACAGGCTACCAAAGACTACGCAGACCGTAAGGTTTAATAATTGCGTATAGGTGGGAAGAGAAAAACTTACATCCCCACCGATGTAAGCATGGTAAGCCATGCTTAGCTTTGTTGGGGATTTTTATATTTACCACAAGTTAGCCTTTAGGAGGTGAAAAAGTGAGCGAAAAAGCTATAGCAGCTAAACAAGTAGTTGTAAATGAAATCAAAGAAAAGATTGAAAATGCAAAATCAACAACTCTTGTAAGTTTTGATAAAATGGACGTACAAGAGATCACTGACCTACGTAGCAAATTCAGAGAAGGTAATTCAGAATACAAAGTTTACAAAAACACTATGATGAGATTTGCTTTCGAAGAACTTGGTTATGGTGATCTAACAAGTGAACTAAAGGGTTCAAACGCTCTTATATTTTCAAACGAAGATTCTGTAACAGGACCAAAAGTTGCAGTTGATTACAGAAAAAAAGGCGACGAACAAAAAGAAAAGCTACTTATAAAAGCAGGTCTTTTGGATGGAAGTATCCAATCTGGTGAACAAATGATTGCAATTGCATCATTACCAAACAAAGAAGTTCTATACTCAATGCTTGCAAATGTATTACAAGCACCAATTCAACATCTTGCTGGTGACCTTGATAACACAATCGCAAAAATTGCTCTTGCTCTTGATGCAGTACGTGTTAAAAAAGAAGAAGCAGGGGAAGTAGCAGAAGAAACAACAGAAGAATAATTTAAGATAAAAATAAAAATATTTAAGGAGAATTTAAAATGGCAAGTGAAAAAGTAACACAAATATTAGAAGATATCAAAACTCTTACAGTACTTGAACTAAGCGACCTAGTACACGCAATCGAAGAAGAATTTGACGTAACAGCTCAAGCAGCAGTAGTAGCAGCAGCTCCAGCAGCAGGTGGTGCAGGCGAAGCAGCAGCAGCTGAACAAACAGAATTTGACGTTGTATTAAAATCAGCTGGACAAGCTAAAATCAACGTAATCAAAGTTGTTAAAGACGCAGCTGGCCTTGGACTAAAAGAAGCTAAAGCTCTAGTTGATGGCGCTCCAGCACCAGTAGCTGAAAAAGTTTCTAAAGACGAAGCTGAAGCACTAAAAGCTAAATTAGAAGAAGCTGGCGCAGAAGTAGAAATTGCTTAATTAACTTTAAGATTAAAAAGCTCTCAATGAGGGCTTTTTTTATTGTATTTTTTCAAATCTTGTAATATAATAAAAACATTGTATAATTATATATCAAGGCAAAGGAGGGATTGGATGGAAGAGAAGATACAAAACTTAGAGTACTTAGAACCAGCAGAAAGAATGGAAGCAGAAAAACAATTATTGCAAGATAATGGTATTAGAGTTTCTCACCAGAGACTTTTAATCCTTGATTATCTATCAAAAAATCACAAGCACCCTTCAGCTGAGACAATATTCACCGATTTAAAAAAGATAGATCCTGTCATATCTCAAGCGACAGTTTATAATACTCTAAAGATTTTTACAGGCAAAAATATAGTAAAAGAACTAGACTTCAACTTAACAAGCAAAAGATATGAATTTGCTAAAGATTGCCACAGCCACTTTATATGCGAAAATTGTGGCAAAATCATCGATTTAAAAGATACAAATGATTACGAGATAGACGAGCTAGCTGATTATGAAATAAAAAGTGTCGACATTACATATAGGGGCCTATGCCCTGATTGCAAATAATAATTACCTTCCAATAATAGTTTTGGAAGGTGATTTTTTTATATATTTAAATTTCATAACTTATATAAGCATATCGGGAATAAATCCTCTCCTAACCTATATATAGGTAAAAGGAGTAGGTTATGATTGCAAAGAAAATACAAAAAAATGAAAATTTTACCATAGTTGATAATGAATATCTGAGAGATGAAAATCTATCCTTCAAAGCCAAGGGGATCTTGACATATTTCTTGTCTTTGCCTGGTGATTGGGTCATATATTTTGATGAATCATCACCCATTCCAAGGATGGGATTAGGTCTTTTAGGTCTGGGATTGACGAGCTTATCAAAGAAGGTTACATCAGACGCTACCCCATCCGAGAAGATGGAGTCATAGTTCGTTGGGAAACAGAAGTTTACGAAAAGAAATATGGTCTAGATGACCAAAATGTTAAAGTAGATAAAGAAAATCAAGCAAATGTTAATCTTGATAATGACAGGCTAATAAGTACTAATGGACAAATGACTTATGGTAGTAAGTACTTAGAGAGTTTAAAATATTTATACCAATTCCAAGATGCTTGGAATGACCTTGGACCTATGGTAGTAAAGCTTGATGACATCCTAAAAGATTTTAAGATTACTTACGATCTTAGGATGCTAATACTTGATTATTCTGAAAAAGAAGTTCTAGATACTATAAGGTCTATGAAGACTTCTTCATACGCAAGGCGTTTTCAAGTAGACTTTGCTTGGTTTTTGAAAAGAGAGAACTTCAAAAAGCTTTATAATAATTGATTACTATATGCAAATAATTGGTATAATTATGATAATAAGTAAAAAAAATAGAAAGGCTATTATGGCATATATAGAGTTAAACAATCTAACAAAAGAATACAAGTCTGGTGACTCTACCATACTTGCTAATGATGATATATCCTTTGACCTAGAAAAAGGCAGGCTACTAGTAATAGTTGGTGCCTCAGGAGCAGGAAAGACTACACTTTTAAATATCCTTGGAGGCATGGAAAAGGCCACTAGTGGAGATGTTCTAATCGATGGCAAAAATCTAGCGGAACTTTCTGATATGGATCTAACGACCTATAGGAGAAATGACGTAGGATTTGTCTTCCAACACTACAACCTTGTAGCAAATCTTACAGCTCTTGAAAACGTGGAGCTATCCTCAGAAATTGCCAAAGATCCATTAGATGCAAATTACGTCCTTGAGGAAGTAGGCCTAGGACAAAGGTCAGAAAATTTCCCATCACAATTATCAGGTGGTGAGCAGCAAAGAGTTGCCATTGCAAGAGCTCTTGCCAAAAATCCAAAGCTATTGCTCTGTGATGAACCTACAGGAGCCCTAGATTATGAAACCGGCAAAAACATCTTAAAACTTCTCCAAGATGCGTCTAGATCACTTGGAGCAACTGTAATAATTATAACCCACAACTCACTCATAAAGCCTATGGCAGATAATGTCATAGAGCTACGTGATGGTAGGATTGTGGAAAATTATGTAAACGACAATCCAAAGCCAATTGATGAAATCGAGTGGTAATTATGAACAAAACTTACTTTAAAAATATCCTCAAAGATATTAAAAACACTAAGGGTAAGGTGGCGTCTATTGCTATAATGGTAGGCCTTGCCGCCCTAGTGGTGGTAGCACTTACCCTAACTGGACCGTCTATGAGAAATACTTTGGATAAGTCCCTGGAAACTTACGATCATGCGGATATGATTGTTAGGTCTACCTATGGCCTGGATTACGAAGATGAGCTTATTTTAAAGAAAGATTCCAACATAGAAAAGATGACCCTGGTCAAAACAGCCGACCTCATGGAAGGGGAAAATTTAATAAGACTTAAATCCTATCATAAAGATATTAAAAAGTCTCTTGTGGTCCAAGGACGTATGCCAGAAAAAGCTGGTGAGATAGCCCTTGATATAGGTCTTAGCAAAAATAAGAAAATAGGCGATGTACTAAGCTTTTCCTATATAGAAAATGCCAGGGTAGACGAAGAAGTAATGAAAAATCTTAGCTATGAAATCGTAGGTTTTTTCAAATCTTCTGATTATTTTATGGAAGATATGAGAGAGCTATCATTTACTGCCAAAAAGGAAATCGATGGCTATGGCTTTGTCATGGAAGATGATTTTGATACAAACAAATTTGGCGAGATTAATATAGTATATAAGAATAGCCGAGATATGGATATGACAAGTGATGAATACCTAGCATATGTGGACAAAAAGCAGGAAGAAATCGAAGATGCCTTTGCCAATCGTCCTGGGAAGGTTTTAGCTGATATAAGAAAAGACAGCAATAAAGACCTAGATGATGCCCAAAAAGACATAGACGATGCCAAAGAACAAATCTCAGATGCAGAAAAGAAATTAAAAGACGGTCGAAAAGACCTAGACCAGGCAAATATCGACTACCAAAAAGGCAAGGATGATTTTGCCAAAGAGATTGCTGATGCTGAGAAAAAACTAGAAGATTCAAAAACTGAGCTCATAAATGGCCAAAACGAAATTGAAGCAGGCAAGGCCACTTACCAGAAAAACCTTAGAGTCTTCAAGGACAGGATTAGAGCAGCAGAAGATGAGCTTAAGGCTAATGAAGAAAAATTAGTAAGTGGCCAAGCAGAGATAGACCAAGGCAAAAAAGACCTTGAAAGTGGTTATAAAAAGCTAGATGAAGAATTTGCAGGACCTAGAAGTGAACTAGCAAAAGCTTTGGAAAAACTTCAAGCTACTAAGGATCAACTGGATGCCAAGAAAGTAGAAATAGAACTCTTGGAATCCTCAAATGAATCTTCTGATCCTAGTGAAAATATGCCAGATGAAAATCAAGAAATCTCTAAGCCTAACCCAGAAGAATTATCTGCTATGAAGGCTCAGCTGGACAAAGCTTATCAAGAATATGAAAAGGGCCTGGCAGACTATGAAGTTAAGAAAAACGAGCTAGACAATCACTATAATGGCGAAAAATCAAAGCTTGACTCTGCTAAGACTGAATTAGATGCGAAGCAAAAGGAAATCGACCAAGGCTTTGCCAAACTTACTGCTGGCAAGGAAGAGTTAACTAATAACAGAGCATCTGGCCAAAGATCCCTAGATTCTGCCAAAGCACAAATAGATCAAAACCAAGCCAAGATTGAAAAGGGGTGGACTGACTATAAGGCTGGGCTAAACAAGCTTGCCGATGAGAGAGCCAAGGGCCAAAGAGAATTGGAAGATGCCTACCAGGAAATCCTCGACGGAGAGGAAGAGTATAAGGCAAATCTTTCCAAGTTTGAAAATGAGAAAAAGGACGCCCAAAAGGATATATCTGATGGAGAAGATCAAATATCTGATGCCAAAGATACACTAGCAAGGCTTGTAGATCCAGAATATGATATCCAAACTATCAGAGATAATGAGGGAATCAATACCTACTATCAAAACTCCCTAAATATGGACGAGCTTACCAAGGTATTTCCGACATTTTTCTACCTGGTTGCCATGCTTGTAACTCTTACAACCATGAAGCGTTTCATAGATGAACAAAGAACTATTAATGGGACTTTGAAAGCTTTGGGCTATTCAAATAAGCAAATCAGCCAAAGATTCTACCTCTATGGGATAATACCGACCTTTATTGGGTCAATTATTGGCGCAATCATTGGAAGATTTGTAGTAGCTGAAGTCATTATAAAGGCTTATTCATCAGGATTTTCTAATCTTGGTATAGACTATGTTAATCCTTTGCCTTACATGGTCTTTGCAGTGATTCTATCATCACTATTAGTTGCCCTTACTGTCTTCTTATCATCAAAAGAAACTTTAAAGGAAACCCCGGCTGCACTCTTACTTCCAAAGGCACCAGATCCTGGCAAGAAGATACTCTTAGAAAAGATTAAGCCAGTCTGGAAACGCCTATCATTTTTGCAAAAGATAACATCCAGAAACTTATTTAGGTACAAGTCAAGGATGTTTATGACCTTATTTGGAGTAGGTGGATGTACAGCACTTACCTTCTTTGGTTTTGCCATGATTGATTCAATTAAAGATACCATCAACCTGCAAAAGGATATGATTAACCACTATGATGTGATAGCAGTGGTAGATGAAAAGGTCAAAGATAGCGACATAGATAGCTTTAATGAGAAGATTAAGCCATACAAGTCCCACCCAATCAGAATGGAAGATATAAAGCTAAAGGCTGATGATAAGACTCGTGAAGCGTCACTAGTTGTGGCAAATTCGACTGATGACTTTGATTCATTTATAAGCCTCTATGACTTAAAGAGAAATCCTATAAATCTAGAGGGTGAAGAAGCTGTTATGACTGAAAAAATTGCAAATGCACTTAAGCTTAAGCCTGGTGATACTATAAAGCTTACCTACAAGGACAAGGCTTATGATTTCACTATAAGTAATATTGCAGAAAATTACACGGGTAACTATATCTACATGGATAAGGCGAAATTTGAAGCTATCACAGGAGGTAAACTTACAACAAACGCCTCCTACCTCATAGGAGATGCTGACCAGATTATAGAAGACATAGAAGATGAATCGGCAGTAAATGCCATCATCAATTCGACTGTAATCTACGCATCAATTGATGTCTTGATGGCAAATCTTAACTTAGTAATAGGGGTTATAACTCTAATTTCTGTAATGCTTGCCCTAGTTGTTCTATACAATCTGATAAATATAAATGTAAGCGAGCGAAAGAGGGAACTAGCTACTATAAAGGTCTTAGGGTTTTATCCTAAAGAAGTGACATCCTATATATTTAGAGAAATATTTATCCTAACCATACTAGGAATAATACTTGGATATTTCCTTGGAATTGCAATGTTTAGATATATAATATCTGTCGTTGCACCAAGAGACATACTCCTAGCCTACAGGGTCCATTTTATACCGTTTTTATACAGTGGACTTATCACCGTAGCAATCTCCATAGCCTTACTATTGATAGTTCACAATAAGCTAAAGAAGATAGACATGGCTGAAGCTATGAGTAGCGGTGAATAAAAAGGGTATCTAATTTTATAGTAGGAGAAACTTCAGCAATTAAGTAATATTAAGATATTCCTAATGTGAGTTTTTTCGCCCAATAAAGACAAGGTCCTTGGCCTTGTTTTTGTATGGGAATAGTTTAGTATATAAGATAAAGGAGTAATAATGAAAATTATTTTAGTAAGACATGGCTTGACTGAAGCAAATATGTCAAGTCTATATTCACTTGATAGTACAAAACTACACAAGAGCGGTTTTAATGTTTTGGTAAACACTAGACGCGCCCTTGAGAAATACAATATAGATACTGTATATACATCAGCCTTGC
>CABTWT010000049.1 GCA_902488555.1 uncultured Anaerococcus sp. | reverse complement strand
TGTGAAAAAGAAATCAAAAAAATAGAAAAACTAGGATATTCTAATTTACCTATTTGTATAGCCAAAACTCCATATTCTCTATCAGATGATGATAAGATAAATATTACATGCGATGATTATGAAATAAATATTAGAGACATTAGAGTAAATGCAGGAGCAGGATTTTTGGTAGTTTATACTGGAAATGTTCTAACTATGCCAGGCCTACCAAAGGCAGCAAATGCTTATAATATTGATCTAGATGATAATAATGAGATTGTTGGTCTATTTTAATTTATAGAAAATTTACTGATATTATAAAAAAATATAAATTTAGACTTGAAATTTTTTAAAAAATATTTATAATAGACTTATATTAAAATTTAAGGGATAGATGGAGGGGTATTATGAACAATGAGTGTCTAAACATTATGACATTTGCTAATAGAAGTGTTTTTTTAGAACTTTCATACCCTATCTTTGCCTACATCAAAAAATTAAGATTTCCAATTGGCGTATTTTGCCATGCTTTAAAAGAGAACCCTGTCTAGGGTTCTCTTTTTATGTATGTAATTTTATTGAAAAAGCAAGGAGGGTAGGATTCTATGAGTGGCGTAGTTGCAATAAAATCGAAAGAGAGTGTTGTACAAAAACTTTTTTATTCATTAAGCTCTATTCAGCATAGGGGCCAAGATTCAGCAGGTATTATCATATCTGATGGATCTTATCTAGATAGGGTCAAAGCAATGGGTTTGGTCAATGAGGTTTTTAATGATAGTAATCTTAAATATCACGATGGGAAAATTGGCATAGGCCATGTTAGAAGTGCACCAGAAGGTTGCAATAGGGACTATAATGTCGAGCCTTTGCTAAGTTTTGTTAAAGATAATGAACTTTCCATTGCCCACGATGGCAATTTGATAAATTATTATGATCTAAAAAGCAAGGAAGAAAATAAGGGTATGGTTTTTCACACCCAAACAGATAGTGAACTTATTTTATTTCTCATAGCTAGATATTTTGAAGGCGATATTGTAAAGGCAGTAAGAAGGGCCATGGAAGATATCAAGGGAGCATATTCTTGTGTTCTTTGTATGCCAGATAAAATCGTAGGATTTAGAGATTACAATGGAATAAGACCCTTGATGCTAGGTTATGATGATGAAAATGTAGTGATAGCAAGTGAAAATGCAGCTATTGAGATACTAGACATTGATAATTATAGAGATGTCAAAGCAGGTGAGATTGTTGTTGTAGATAAAGATGGAATCAAATCTTATCCAATGGATGAAAAGGCATCTTATAAATCTTGCATCTTCGAATATGTTTATACAGCAAGACCAGATGCTAATATTGAAAATACTAATGCCTATATGTTTAGAAGACGCAGCGGAGAGCTCTTGTATGACCAAGCTCCTGTAGAAGCTGATTTGGTTTGTCCAGTACCAGATTCAGGAACTCCATCAGCAATTGGCTTTGCCCAAAGATCTGGCATACCTTTTGCAGCAGGTCTAGTTAAAAATAGGTACATGGGCAGAACTTTCATAAAGTCTAATCAAAAAGAAAGAGAACTTGCTGTAAGATTAAAACTTAATCCACAAAAGTCGGTTATAGATGGCAAGAGGATAGTCTTGGTTGATGATTCTATAGTACGAGGGACTACCAGTGAAAAGCTTATCGAAAGGATAAGAAAAGCTGGAGCAAAGGAAGTCCACTTGAGAGTAACTTCTCCACCCTTTATCAATCCTTGCTATTATGGAGTAGATACTCCTGATAAAGATAGGCTAATAGCTGCAAAAATGTCAATTGATGATATAAGGAAAAAAATCGGTGCTGATAGCCTAGAATTTCTATCATTGGAAAATATGTTGAAATTGACTAATAATCCTGATAATTATTGTACAGCTTGTTTTACAGGATCTTATCCAGTTGTTAAGGAAAAAATATGAATTTAGCAGTTTTTATTTCAGGTGGCGGATCAAATCTCAAAGCCTTGATAGATGCAGAAACTAATGGATATTTTGAAAGTCAAATAAAAATAATAGTAGCAAATAAAGATGCACCGGGCTTAAGACATGCCAGTGATAATAATATAGACTATCTAATCAGCAAAGATGAAGATGAAATCATAGAAGTACTAAAGAAATATGATATTGATCTTATAGTATTGGCAGGTTATCTAGTTAAAATTAGTAAAAAGATACTGGATAACTTTACAGTGATCAACATCCACCCGTCATTATTGCCAAAATACGGTGGTAGGGGATTTTATGGAATTCACGTTCATGAGGCTGTATTTGCCAACAAGGAAAAAGTCAGTGGAGTGACAGTTCACTATGTCAACGAAAATTTGGATGATGGGGATATAATCTTGCAAAAGGAAGTTGACATAAGTCATTGCAAAACTCCAGAGGAAATTGCAAGTGAAGTTTTGAAGGTTGAACATCAGACACTCAAAGAAGTAATTAAGAGATTGGAGGATGAAGAGTGCGCGCATTAATTTCAGTAACAGATAAGACAGGAATCGAAGAACTAGCCAAGGGGCTAAAGGATCTTGGAATAGAAATTGTATCTACTGGTGGTACATACAAAAAGATAAAAGATGCAGGTGTTGATGCCATTGAAATTGATCAGATAACAAACTTTCCAGAAATATTGGAAGGAAGAGTAAAGACACTTTCCCCATATGTTCATGGAGGCATACTTTATAAGAGAGATGAACAAAGTCATATAGATACTATAAATGACCTTGATATCAAACCAATAGACATAGTTGTTGTAAATCTTTATGAATTCCAAAAGGCGCTTGAAAAGGGAAATCCTGATGACATTATAGAAAATATCGACATTGGCGGTCCATCTATGGTTAGATCTGCTGCTAAAAACCACAAAGACGTACTAATAGTAACTGACCCAGCAGATTATGATGAATTATTAGAAAGACTTAAAAATAATGATATAGACCTTGCCTATAGGCAAAGATTGGCTATGAAAGCCTATAGTCTTACAGCATTTTATGATTCTGTAATAGCAAGATATTTCCAAAAGTTAACTGGCCAAGATTGCAAATATAAGACCTACGGTTTTGAAAAAGAAAGTGATTTAAGATATGGAGAAAACCCTGGCCAAGCAGCTGCCCTCTATAACGACCCATTTGTCAAAGGTCTTATGGATGATATGGAAGTAATCCACGGCAAGGAAATGAGCTACAACAACTACAATGACCTAAATCCAGCCCTAGAATTGGCCCAAGAATTAGGAGAAAATGCAGTAGTAGCATTAAAACACCAATCTCCATGTGGAGTTGCTCAAAAAGATAGTGTCTACGAATCATATATCAAAGCTTTCGAATGCGACAGCCAATCAATCTTTGGGGGAATTGTCGCAGTGAACGGAGTTGTTGATGGGAAAACAGCTAGCAAAATGCACGAGATTTTCCTAGAAATAATTGCTGCAAGAGAATTTACTGATGAAGCTTTAGAAATATTACAACAAAAGAAAAATGTAAGGCTAGTAAGAGTAAACTTTGACAACGAAACAGTTAGGGAAGAAATCAGATACCTAAATGGCAAAGTCCTTATCCAAGACAAAGATTTTGGTGAAGATTCAGTAGAAGTTGTTACAGATGAAAAACCAAGTGAGAGTCAGATTAAAGATTTATTATTTGCTCAAAAGGTTGTAAAATACGTCAAATCAAATGCTATTGTAGTGGCAAAAGATATGCAAACCCTAGGCTGCGGTGCTGGCCAACAATCAAGAGTATGGGCTTTAGAATCCATAAGAGACCACTTTAAGGATAGGGATTTTTCAGAGGCAGTACTTGGCTCAGATGCATTTTTCCCATTCCCAGATACAGTAGAACTTGCTCATGAAATGGGCATAACATCTATTATACAACCAGGTGGTTCTATAAAAGATAAGGATTCTATAGATAAATGTAATGAGTACGGTATGTCCATGGTATTTAGCAAGTCTCGTCACTTTAAACATTAAGGAGAATCATTGATGAATATACTGATTATTGGTTCTGGAGGTCGTGAACACGCCCTTGGCAAGAAAATTTCAGCAAATGATAGGAAAATCTACTTTGCACCAGGAAATGGTGGTACTTCTGATATTGGAGAAAACATAGATATAGAAGTAGATGATATTGAAAAGCTTGTAGATTTTGCGAAAAATAATGATATTGACTTTACTATAGTTGGACCAGAATTGCCTCTATGCCAAGGAATTGTAGATGAGTTTGAAAAAAACAACCTTAAAATATTTGGTGTAAATAAAAAGGCGTCTAAGTTTGAATCGAGCAAGGGATTTACTAAAGAATTCCTAAACAAATACCATATAAAAACAGCAGCTTATCTTAACACAAAAGACAAAACAGAAGCGGAAAACTACAGTCGAAACTTACTGGATCAAAAGGGGAAAGTAGTTGTAAAAAGAGACGGTTTAGCTGCTGGTAAGGGTGTATCAATAATAGATAACATAGAAGATCTTACTAGTACTCTTGATGATATTTTTGCCAAAGATGGAAAAATTGTCATAGAAGAATATATAGATGGCTTTGAGATGAGTCTATTGTGTCTAACAGATTCTAAGACAATAATTCCTCTGCCAACTAGCAAAGACCACAAGAAAATATTTGAAAAAGAAACAGGCCAAAACACCGGTGGCATGGGAACCTATGCGCCAAATATAGAGGCAGAAGCCTATGCTGAAAAAATCGAAAGAGAAATTCTTCCAAATATTATTGATGGATTTAAGAAAGAAAACATCGACTATAGAGGAGTTTTATTCATAGGATTTATGATCAATGAATCTGGTATTTATGTTTTGGAATTTAATGTTAGATTTGGAGATCCAGAAACCCAAGTAGTTTTAGAACTAATTGATAATGACATCCTTGATTTGCTACTTGCAACATCTGAAAAAAGACTTGAGGAGATTAATCTTAAGGTAAATGACAAAAAAGCTGTCTGCTTAGTTTTAGCATCTGATGGTTATCCAGGCTCCTATGAAAAAGATAAGGAAATAACTTTTGAAGACGGGATAAAATCTACTATATACCATGCTGGAACAAGGAAAGAAGATGGCAAAATTCTTACTGCTGGTGGCAGAGTATTAAACTTAGTTACAAGTGCAGACACTTTTGATGAGGCAATTAGTCAAGTATACCAAGATGCTGAAAAAATAAAATTTGAAAATAAATACTACAGAAAAGATATTGGTCCTTCAGTAAAAAGAGTCTATGTAAAAAGAAAAGATAAATATGATTTTGCATCCAAAAATCTCAAGACAAAGATAAAAAATTCCTTAGGCATAGACTTAGATAAGATCAAAATTTACAAAAGATATGACCTTGAAACCAGTGATGAGAATTTGGATAAGTTATTATATCAAGTCTTGGCAGAAGCGCCAGTTGACCAAGTTTATGCTTATGATGAAGCTATCAAATTACAAGCATCTTTTGGGAAAACAATAGTAAGCCAATATTTGCCAGGTCAATTCAATCCTAGAGAAAAAGGTGTAGTAGATACAGCTTCTTTGATAATAGATGATTCCAATTTCTTGGTAAAAGCTTCGACAGTTTATGAAATATCTGGGGCTTGTGATGAAGATTTAGAAAGGATAGAGGAATTCTTAATAAATCCTGTTGATTCCCAAAAAGTTAGCTTGTTAGGTATTCCAACAACACTTAAATCAGATAATCAAAAGAATTTAGAAAATATTGTTTTTAATGGTTTTAGAAATTTTGATGATATTAGCCTAAGTAAATTTTTAGAAGAAAATTCCATGGCAATGAGCCTTGATGATATAAGACTTGTAAGAGAGTATTTTGCAAAAGAAGGTCGTGATCCAAACGAAACCGAGATGAAAATTCTAGATACCTATTGGTCAGACCACTGTAGACATACTACATTTAACACATTTTTAGATATTGAATTTGATACAGCTACTCTATTAGATGAGGCAATCAGAGATTCATTTGAAAAATATCTACAAATGAGAAGGGTCCTTGATATCAAAAAGCCGATTAATCTAATGAGTTTTGGTACAATTCTTGCCAAATATATGAGGGCTAATGATAACTTTGCCGACCTAGAAGTATCTGAAGAAATCAACGCGTGCTCTATTTATACCAAAGTTAAAGTCCAAAGAGATGGCAAAGAAAGTCTGGAAGATTATCTATTAATGTTTAAAAACGAAACACACAACCACCCAACAGAGATAGAACCTTTTGGAGGAGCATCTACTTGTCTAGGTGGAGCAATACGTGACCCACTTTCAGGAAGAGCCTATGTCTATCAAGCTATGAGACTATCTGGAGCAGGAAATACCAAAGAATCCTATGATCAAACCTTAGAGGGCAAACTCCCACAAGCAAAGATTACCCACGAAGCAGCCCTTGGATATTCTTCCTATGGTAACCAAATAGGACTTGCAACAGGTTTAGTTGATGAGTTCTACCATGAGGGTTACAAGGCCAAAAGAATGGAATGTGGTGCGGTAATTGCAGCAGCTCCAGCAGAAAATGTCAAAAGGCTAGAGCCACAGCCAGGTGACATCGTAATCTTACTTGGTGGCAAAACTGGCAGGGATGGAATAGGAGGAGCAACAGGTTCTTCTAAGTCTCACAAGGTAACATCAATTCAAACGGAATCTGCCCAAGTTCAAAAGGGTAATGCACCAGAAGAAAGAAAAATCCAAAGGTTATTTAGAAATCCAGTGGCTGCCAAACTAATAAAGAAGTGCAATGACTTTGGAGCAGGTGGGGTTGCAGTTGCTATAGGTGAGCTAGCTGATGGCATTGATATTCAATTGGACAAAGTTCCACTAAAATACCAAGGTCTGAAACCATTCGAAATTGCTATCTCAGAGTCCCAAGAGAGAATGGCTGTTTTAATTGATAGCGCTGATAAAGAAAGATTTATGGAGCTTGCAAAAAGTGAAAACTTAGAAGCAACTCTAGTGGCAAGGGTAACTGATAATAATACTATGACTATGTATTATGAGGATGAAGTAATAGCCAAACTTTCCTATGATTTCATCAATACCAATGGTGCTGATAGGTCAGAAAAAGTCCAAGTAGTAAGCGAATCTATACCTGAACTTATTAGTCAAAAAGATGATGATCCAAGTAAGTTTTATGAAAAAGTAGCAAGCCTAGATATAGCTTCAAAGAAAAATCTTATAGAAATGTTTGACTCAACTGTAGGTAAGAATACTGTTTTAAACCCACTTGGTGGCAATAAACTTCTTAATCCATCCCAAGTTATGGCAGCAAGGATTCCAGTAAGAGATGGTATTTCAAAAACAGCATCTATGATGACCTACGGATTTGATCCAGAACTTTCTAGTGCAAGCCAATATTTAGGTGGATACTATGCAGTTATTGAATCCATATCAAGATTAGTTGCGGCAGGGTCTGACCTAAATCAAATAAGACTATCTTTCCAAGAATTTTACGAAAAGATGGATAGCGCCAAGGCTTGGTCAAAACCATTAAAGGCTTTAATAGGAGCCTTTGAAGTTACAAGCTTCTTTGAAATCCCACCAATTGGTGGCAAAGATTCCATGAGTGGCACTTTTGAGGATATAAAGGTTCCACCTACATTGATTTCCTTTGCTGTAACTACTGAGGATGTCGAAAACATTATTACTAATGATCTAAAAGGCAAAGGCAAACTAGGACTTATAAGAACTTCTTATGAGGAAGAGGGCACTTTAGACCTAGAAGAATTGGAAAATAATTACAATAAGCTTACAAAAGATATAAGAGAAGGCAATAATATTTCAGCTATTGCCTTGACTAGAAAAGGACTTCTAGCAGATATTCATGAACAAGCAGTT
>CABTWT010000048.1 GCA_902488555.1 uncultured Anaerococcus sp. | reverse complement strand
GTCTTAGGGTTCTCCCTAACAAGGTAAAATTGATAAAAAAAGAAGCAGTCCATAAAGGTTCTGCTTCATCAATTTTTCGTAAGTGGGTACTCACTTACTGTGCTTGCTATTAAAGTTATTAGCGTTAAGCGTGTTATTTAATTACTACCATTATACCATAAAATTGAAATGTTTGTATCTAATAGAAAAGCTTAAAATATAGATGTACGATTAATATGCTATAGTGTATTTTTAGTATAAAATCTAATTTTTGGGTATAATTTAATTAATTATTATGATGCATTAGGAGGTAGAGTTTTGGAATTAAATCATGAAGATATTATAGAAAATGTACTTGAAGGATATATTTTTTCTGAAAAAAAGGTTACTGATGAATGTAAAATTTATACAATTGAAAATTCTACTGGCTGTGGCGAAATGCGTTGCTACAATTTATTTGAAGGTGTTCAATTATCTTATAATAATCTAAATATGGAGACAGCATATCAAAAAATAAATCCTAAAAGCGGGGTTTTAGAAATAGATCATTGCTTAGAGGGATGTTATGAGTTTAAACTTGAAAATAATGAACGTGCTCTGATAGGTAAAGGTGATCTAAGTGTAATCGAAATAGGTAAAGTTCCTTTTGAAGATTCATGCATACCAACAAAAAAATATGTGGGACTTTCAATATTTATTGATATTGAAAAGGCACAAAATTCTATTGATAAATACTTTCCGTACGCAAAAATTGATTTGTTAGAAATAAAAGATCGTTTATGTAAAAATGGTGCAGCTTTAATTATTCATTCACGTCATGAGATAGACCATGTTATTAGTGAACTTTATAGAGTAGATTCTAGAATAAGACTTTCTTATTCAATTATAAAAACAATAGAGTTGTTATTATTTTTAAATTTAGTTGAAAGTTCAGATACTTTTAAGTTAACATCTTTTTCAGAACCAGTATATAAAGCAACTGTAGAATCATATAAGACGATTCTAAATAATCCTTTTGAAAGATATTCTATTTCTGATTTATCAAAAAAATATGCTATTTCAGAATCCAGTTTGAAGAGATGTTTCATATACATAACTGGAAGCTCAATAGGTAATTTTATTAGGGAAAATTGTTTAGAAGCCGCTGCTAAATTATTAATTCATAAACCCTTAATGTCAATAGGAGAGATTTCTGATTTGTCAGGATATTTGAATCCTAGTAAATTTTCTGAGTCATTCAAAAAACATTTTGGGCAAACTCCTCAAGAATATAGAAAAAAATCCATCTGACCTTTTAGAGCAAATAAAGAGCTGTCAGGTTATAAAGAAAATATCCATCTTACTTTATAATAAAGTTGAGATGGATATTTTTTTGTAAATATTCTCTATACACATTCTATGTACATTTTATTAATTAACGGAGGTGTTTTATGAACAATAAAAAAATGACTACAAAAGATGTAGTAACAGTAGCTATTATGATTGCTTTATTTTATGCAATATCTATTGTTATTGGAATGAGTATGGTTGCTGTTCCGGTTGTATATATTTATGGTACTGCTGGAATTGAAATGTTTATAGGAGCTATTTTCTACTTAGTAGCAGCTAACAGACTTAATAAACACGGGCTATTATTTATATGGATATTAATTTATGGTCTTATCACAGCAGCTATGGGTTATGTGTTTATGCTTCCATATTTTATTGGACTTGCTATTTTGTGTGAAATAGTAATGATAGGCAAAGACACTTATATAAATCCAATAAGAAATATGATTGGCTGGAGTGTTTATGGTGCTGGTATGTTCATGGGAATAGGAGTTCCATGTTGGATAGCTTGGGAATCTTATCAAAAGCAAGCTTTAGAGAGTGGGTTTGCAGATAAGACATTAACATTGCAATATAATTTGGTATCTTCACCAAAACTACTATTATTAGGTGTAACAATAACCGTTATATTATCTGCTTTAGGTGTTTTGTTTGCACAAAAAATTCTTAAAAAGCACTTTAAAAAGGCGGGTATTTTAGAGTAAATGGAGATATATGGGAAATGAAAATAGAAAAAATAAGTGGAATAACTTGTCTTTTTTTAACTATTATTTCCTGTATGGTGTCAATATTTACAAAAAGTTACTATATGCATGCTCTGTTTGTAGGATGGCTTTGTATGCTTTTAGCATATTTTGGTTTTATCAAACAGAGCATAATTTATTTTATGATATATAGTTTTACTACATTTTGGTTATTAAAAATGATACCTAGTGGTGTAGTTATAATTTCACCAATGCTTTTGGGAATGTTGTATAAATTCATAGTTCCAATCATGGCAGGATTTTTAACTTTTAAGATACCATCAGGAAAATTAATTTCAATATTTCACAAATTAATGTTGCCACGAAATTTTGTACTTATATTAACGGTAATTATTCGATTTGTACCAACAATTGCTGGGGAATTTAGAACAATAAAAGAAGCTATGAAAGTAAGGGGATTTACAGGTAACTTTTTTCATATTTTATCAAATCCTTTGAGGACTCTTGAATATGCTATAGTTCCTTTAATTTTTCGTTCTATAAAAGTAGGAGATGAATTATCAGCAGCAGCGATTGTTAGAGGAATTGAAAACCCAATAAAAAGGGATTCATATTATAGTAACAAGTTGTGTAAATTAGACATAATTATAATAATTGCAAGCTTTGTTTTATTTATATTATGTCTTATATGAGAGGTGCATCATTGAATAATAAACTGGAAATTAGGAAATTATCTTTTTCATATAATAGCAATAAAGATGAACAGTTGAAAGATATAAATTTAGACATTAAAGATGGTGAATGTTGTGTAATTATAGGGGAGTCGGGATGTGGCAAGTCTACTTTGACAAGGGCTATAAATGGATTAATTCCAAATTTTTACGAAGGAAATTTAGATGGAGAAGTATTTATTGATGGCAAATCTATCAGAAATTTAAAATCCTGGGAAATAGCAAAGTTAGTTGGTAATGTATTTCAAGATCCTAGAAGCCAATTTTTTGCCAATGAAGTTAATGGAGAAATTGCATTTGGACCGGAAAATTTGGGCTATAAGCGTGATGAAATAATAAGAAGAGTAAATGAATCAACTGAGAAAATGAATATTGATAAATTGCTAAATAATAGGATATACAATTTATCCTATGGAATTAGGCAAAAAGTAGCAATTTGTTCAGCAAGAGCCATTGAACCATCTATTTATGTATTTGATGAACCATCTGCAAATCTTGATTTACAATCAATATATAAATTTTCAAAACTTGTAATGGACTTAAAAAAAGAAGGAAAAACTATAGTAATTGTTGAGCATAGGTTATTTTATTTAAAAGGAATAGCTGATAGGTATTTATTGATACAAAATGGATCTTTAATAAATAGTTATAAAGCAGAAGAATTTGAAAAAATCAGTTCAAAAGACTTAAATGCATTGGGCTTACGCTCAATAAATCTTAATGATATTGTTGTAGATGACCACAAAGTTAAAGAAAAAGAAATTAGTAGTGACAATTCTTTTGATTTTGAGGTGAAAAATATTAGTAAAAAATATAAAAATAATTTCGTACTAAAAGATGTGTCACTTAAATTTGATAGCAATGAGACTATTGCTTTAGTAGGAATAAATGGAACAGGTAAAAGTACACTCGGTAAAATTTATTCTGGGATTCAAAATCAGACTGATGGAGAAATAAAGATAAATGGACTCAAAGCTAATAAAAAGATGAGGTTAAGCAAAGTGTGGTATATTCCTCAAGATTTAGACTCTCAATTATTTGGGGAAGATTTGATGGATGAATTATTAACTGGGTTAAAAAATAGAGAAGATTATATCACGAAAGCAGAGGAACTTTTAAAAAAAGTTGGATTATTTGATATAAGAGATAAGCATCCAGCAACTTTATCAGGTGGTCAAAAACAGAGATTGGTTCTATGCGTAGCTATGTTGAGAGAAACACCTTTTATTATATTGGATGAGCCGACATCAGGGCTTGATTTCAGGAGTATGGATAAGGTGGGGAGATTAATCAAAGAGGAACAAAAAAAAGGAACAAAATTTTTGATAATTTCTCATGATATTGAATTTATAGCAAAGACGTGTGATAGACTTGTAAAACTAGAGAATGGGATAATAACAGAAGATTTTTATATTGATAATATAGGACAGCTGTTAAGAGCTATGGAGGCTAAATAATTTAGGAGGTGCGTAATGGAAGTTTTAAAAAAGCATATAGGACAAATTTTATCATCAGTTATTATTGCAGTAATTGGTGTTTTTTGTAGTGTTGTACCATATTTTGCTTTAGCTAAGATTACTCAAAATATAGCAATTAGTAATACAGATTTAGAATTCTATATAAGACCAATTTTGCTTATTTTAGGTGGGTTAATAGGAAGTGTTATTTTTCATGAGATTTCAACTTTAATTTCTCACAATTTAGCATTTCGCATAATAGAGGATGAGAGGAAGAAACTTGTAAGAAAAATTAATAGATTATCAATGGGAGAGATTGAAAAACGATCTAGTGGAGAATGGACTCAGTTTATGGTAGAAACTTTGAATAAAATTGAGCAACCGATAGCTCATGTTATTCCTGAAGTAATAGCTAATCTTATCATTCCAATCGCTTTAGTAGTTATTATTTTTATAATGGATTGGAGGATTGGAATTGCAAATCTTATTACATTACCACTAGGGGTGTTATTTTCAATTCTAATGATGGGTGGATATGAAGAAAAATCACGAAATTATCAAGAAGCCGCAAAAAACATGAATACAACAGCTGTTGAATATATTAGAGGTATTCAAGTTATAAAGGCATTCAATAAATCTGCATCATCATATGGAAAATTTGTAGATGCTGTAAATAGTAATAGAGACAGTATGCTAAATTGGTATTTAAGTGTTTGTTTCTATATGACAGCAGCAATGGAAGTTTTACCATCAACTTTATTATTTGTTTTACCAACTTCTTTATACTTGTATATGAATGGAAGTATTGAAGTAGGCAATCTAATAATGTGTGTTTTATTATCTTATGCCTGCTACAAACCTTTGATTAAAGCTATGAGTCATATGGATACTATGGCGAATGTAAGAGTTGTAATAGATGAAATAAAAAATGTTATGGAGTTACCAGAGTTAGAACGAGGTAATGGAGAGGAAAAAATAAGATCATACGATATTAATTTTGAAAATGTATGTTTTGCCTATAATGATAAGAAAAAAGTTTTTGATAACTTATCCTTTAGTGCAAAAGAAAATAAACTTACAGCTATTGTTGGTTATTCTGGCGGTGGAAAATCCACTATTGCTAAGCTAATTGCGGGATATTGGAACATTAATAAAGGGAAAATATCCGTAGGAAATGTAAATCTTAAAGATGTTTCTCTTGAAAAGAACATGGAACTTGTAACCTATGTATCACAAGAAAATTATCTATTTAGAAAAAGTATTATAGATAATATGAGAATGGCAAATCAAAATGCTAGTATTGAAGAAATAAAAGACGCTTGTAAAAAAGCTTCTTGTCATGACTTTATTATGAGTCTTCCTAATGGATATGAAACCATAATTGGAGAATCTGGGAGCAACTTGTCTGGAGGAGAGAGACAAAGACTTACAATAGCAAGAGCTTTGCTTAAAGATAGCCCAATAGTTTTATTAGACGAAGCTACAGCATATTCTGATCCAGATAATGAAGCTGAAATTCAAAAATCTATAGATGCATTAGTTGAAAATAAAACGGTTATTATGATTGCTCATAGGCTTTCTACAATAATAGGAGCCGATAAGATCATAGTATTAAACAATGGGGAAATTGAAGCAGAAGGAACTCATAAAGAACTTCTTGGAAAAAGTGAAACATATGCAAAAATGTGGAAATCACACATAAGTTTATCAAACGATAGGGGTGAGTAAATGAAAGAATTAATTCACAAGTTATATTGGGTCGCTGGAAAAGAATCTTCCAAAATTAGCAAGATGTTTTTCTTTGAAGTATTAAAAAGTATATTTGAAGGAATATCCCTTGGAGCTACAATGTTGCTTTTACTTAAAATATTTCAAAATATATTTGAAGGAAGAAATATTACACAAGAAGACATCTATGTCGTATTTGCAATAGCTCTACTAAGTGTAGTAGGGAAAATATTATCTAGTTATATGGCTGATAGAAATAAATACATCGCAACTTACAATATGGGAGCAGAAAATAGGCTATATATAGGTGATCAGCTAAAAAAAGTGAATATGGGATATTTTAGCAGTAATCGCCTTGGAAACATTTCAGGCGGATTAACCACAGTTATAGGTGAACTTGAAACCGTAGGAGTTAATATAATAGAAACTTTATTTGTGGGAGTAATTCAAACTATAATAATGGCGATATTTATGATTCCGTTTGATATAGTTACAGGTTCTATAATTTTAGGAACTTTATTCTTAGGAATGTTATGCAATGTTATCTTTCAAAAGAAATCAGATGAGTTGACTAAAAAATTACAAGCGTTAAAAATAAATCTAAACGCATCTACTTTAGAGTATGTCAAAGGTATTAGCGTCATTAAGTCGTTTGGGAAAAGTGGTGAAATGACCAAAGAATTGGACAGAGAGATTTATAAAAATAGAAGAGGCTTTATAAATGTTGAAAAAACTGTAGCACCTGCTGCTTTGATATTTCTAATTATATTTAAATTAGGGATTTGTCTTATTATATTTTCAGCTATTTACAGGTTTTGCATAGGAGAAATTGATCATTATAAATCTGTAATGCTTGTAGTGTCTAGTTTTATTGTTTTTTCTGGTTTTGAAATGGCTGGAAGTATGCAAAACGTTAGAGGAATAGCTATACAAAACTTGGATTCAATTGCTAAACTTAGGAATTTACCAACAATTTCAGAAGGCACAAGAACAAGCTTTGAAAAAGGAGATATAAATCTAAAGGACGTTGACTTCTCATATGACAAACAGAACTTATTTAACCGTTTAAATTTAGATATTCCAAAAGGTAAGACTACAGCAATTGTAGGTGGTTCTGGAAGTGGAAAAACAACACTTTGTAATTTGATAGCTAGATTTTGGGATGTAGATTCTGGAGAAATATTGATTGATGATAATAACATAAAAGATTTTAGGTATGACAATCTGTTATCTAATTTCACTTTTGTTTTTCAAGACGTCTATTTATTTGATGACACTATAAAAAACAACATTAAGTTCGGAAATCCAGAAGCTAGTGATGAGGAAGTTATTAATGTTGCTAAGCAAGCACAGTGTCATGAATTTATTATGAAGTTGTCAGATGGTTATGACACAGTTTTACAAGAGGGTGGTTCAAATTTATCTGGAGGAGAGCGTCAGAGAATATCTATAGCAAGAGCTATGCTAAAACCAAGCAGAATTGTTATTCTTGACGAAGCAACTTCAAGTGTAGATCCAGAAAATGAACAACAACTTATAACTGCTTTAAACAATTTGTTAAAAGATAAAACTGTAATTGTGATTGCACATAAACTTGAAACTATTAAAAATGCTGATCAAATTGTTGTTATGGATAAAGGAAATATTGAAAGTATTGGTAAACATAAAGAGCTTATGGAAAAATCACACATATACAAGAGTTTTATTGAGAAAAGAGAAAAAGCTACTGGTTGGAAAATTGAATAAAATTTAATAGAGGATGATTTTATGAAACAAGATATGAAAGAACAATTATTAACAAAAAGACCTATAGATTTACTTTTTCAATTATCTGTCCCTGCTGTAATAGGAATGATAGTAATAGGTCTTTATCCACTAATGGATGGAATTTTTGCAGGAAATATTATAGGACAAACTGCAATGACAGCTTGTGGTGTAGCTATGCCACTTACCTTTTTTAATAGTGGAGTATCTACACTCATAGGTGTAGGTTCAGCATCAGTTTTATCAAGAGCTATAGGAAAGGGTGACCAAAAAACAGTTGATAAAATTATGGGGAATTTAATCTTTTGGGTTATTCTATTCTCATCAATTATTACAATAGGCGGAATTTTACTTGCACCACATTTTTTAGATATGGTTGGAGC
>CABTWT010000047.1 GCA_902488555.1 uncultured Anaerococcus sp. | reverse complement strand
TCCTTTTTTAAGTTTAGGCTGATTTAATTATAGGGTAAATGATTAAATATGTCTTCTTTTTTATGAAAAAATCGTGCTGACAGAAGTATCATTTACTTCTACCAACACGATTTATTATAGACCCTTTTTTTATAGGAAGGCTTTTATGGATTTATTTGAATTAAATAGGCAAAATGAATTAGAAAAATCTGCTCCACTTGCTGATAGGCTAAGACCAAAGACTTTGGATGAATACATAGGCCAAGAGCATTTGGTAGGCGATGGGAAGATAATAAATCGTATGATAAAGGCAGATAGAATTTATTCTATGATTTTTTATGGACCACCTGGTGTTGGGAAGACAACACTGGCCAAAATCATTTCCAAATCTACAAATATGGCTTTTGAAGAACTTTCTGCTGTTTCTAGTGGGATTTCTGATGTCAAAAACAATATACAAATAGCTAAGGACAACTTAAGCTATGAGAACAAGAAGACCATTTTATTTATAGATGAGATTCACAGGTTCAACAAGTCACAGCAAGATTATCTCTTGCCCTTTGTAGAAAACTCCACAATTATACTAATTGGAGCAACTACTGAAAATCCATATTTTGAGGTAAATAAGGCCCTTATATCAAGGATGTATGTTTTTGAATTAAAATCTCTAACAGATGAGAATTTGAATAAGTTAATAGATCAAGCTATAGCTACTGATAGTATTCTAGCAAGTAAAAATATTGAAATAGATAATGACGCTAGAAAAACTCTTATAAAATATTCAAATGGTGATAGCAGGGCCCTACTCAATGGTCTGGAGATTGCAATATTTTCAGAAAATGAGAAAGATGGTAAAATTATTATAGACAAAGATACTATGGAGCACTCTATCCAAAAAAAGATTGCGATTTATGATAAAAAGGGCGATAGGCACTACGACACAATATCTGCCTTTATCAAGTCTATGAGGGGATCAGATATAGATGCAAGCCTGTTTTATCTGGCAAAGATGCTAGAATCTGGTGAAGATATCAAATTTATTGCAAGGCGAATGATTATCTTTGCAGCTGAAGATATTTCAAATGCAGACCCAAATGCATTAATTCTTGCTACATCAACTTTTGATGCTATAAATACAGTGGGTATGCCAGAAGCAAGGATTATCTTAGCCCAAACTGTCACATACCTAGCAGCTGCTCCTAAGAGCAACTCAACTTATAAGGCCATAGCAAAGGCTTTAGATTTTGTAAAAAACAATCCAGATAGGGAAGTTCCAAACAAGCTAAAGGATTCCCACTATCCAGGAAGCAAGAATTTGATCCATGATTCCTACCTATATCCTCACGATTTTGGTGGTTATGTAGATCAGGCTTATCTGCCAGATGATTTTGTCGGGCAAAGATTTTATGATCCAATTTTTATTGGATACGAGAAGAAAATGATAGAAAGATTAAAAAAAACGAAAGAAGGAAACAATGAAGATTAGAGAAATTATAAATGATATAGATAAATATGTCGATACTGACGTTGTTGTCTCAGGTTGGATAAGAAACGCAAGATTTGGTAAAAATGTTGGTTTTATAGAGCTAAATGATGGTTCTACTTTTAAGAACTTACAAATAGTAGTGGGACGAGATAAGGAAAATTACGATGAACTTTCCCACCAATTTTTATCAACAAGTATAAGGGTAGAAGGCAAGCTTGTAGCTACAGGCAATAATAAGACTCCTTATGAAATCCAAGCAGACAATATCGAAGTTTTGGGCGAATCTTCAGATAAGTTTCCAATCCAAAAACAAAGACAAACCCTAGAATTTATGAGAACTATCCCTCACCTTAGACCAAGAACAAATACCTTTAGAGCTGTATTTAAGGTAAGAAGTTCATTAGCTTATGCCCTACATAAATTCTTCCAAGAAAGAGGATTTTTGTATGTGAACCCACCAATTGTAACAGGTTCTGATGCTGAGGGTGCTGGGGAAATGTTTAATATCACAACTATTAACCCAAATGAAGTTCCATTAAAAGAAGATGGAAGTGTTGATTATGGCAAAGATTTCTTTGGCAAAAAATCATATCTAACAGTATCTGGCCAATTAGAAGCTGAAGACTATGCCCTAGCTTTTGGTGATGTGTACACCTTTGGTCCAACCTTTAGAGCAGAAGAATCAAACACACCAAGACACGCAGCAGAATTTTGGATGCTTGAGCCAGAATTGGCCTTTGCTGATTACAATGTGGCTATGGATGTAGCTGAAGACATGATCAAATATATAATCGACTATGTTCTAGAAAATAACAAAGATGAGATGGAATTTTTCAATAGATTCATAGATGAGGGTCTATTTGAAAGACTAGAAAAAGTTAGAAATGCTGAATTTGCAAGAATAACATATACTGATGCCATAGAAAAGCTAAAGGAAAGCGGACAAAAATTCGAATTCCCAGTTGAATGGGGCATGGATTTACAAACTGAACACGAAAGATACCTATCAGAAGTAATAGTGGATGGACCTGTATTTGTAACTGACTATCCAAAAGATATCAAGGCATTTTACATGAAGAGAAATGCAGATGGCAAGACAGTAGCTGCCTTTGATATGCTTGTTCCTGGAGTAGGAGAACTAATAGGTGGTTCTCAAAGGGAAGAAAATATGGAAGAACTTCTAAAATCATTTGAAGAAAATGGCCTAAAAGAAGAAGACTATCAAAACTATCTTGACCTAAGAAGATTTGGATCTGTAGTACACTCAGGCTATGGTTTGGGATTTGAAAGAGCTGTAATGTATGTAACAGGTATGAAAAATATCCGTGACGTAATCCCTTACCCAAGATATGTAAATGCTTTTGCAGATAGAAACTAGGTGGAAAAATGCCAGAAAATAAAGAATACAATCCAAATGCCATAGAAAAGAAATGGCAAAAAATTTGGGATGAAGATAAGACATTTCATAGTGAAATAGACCCAGATAAGGAAAAATACTACGCTTTGGTAGAGTTCCCTTATCCATCTGGTCAAGGTCTACACGTTGGACACCCAAGACCATACACAGCTCTAGATGTAGTTGCAAGAAAGAGAAGACTTGAAGGCTACAATGTCCTATATCCAATGGGCTTTGATGCCTTTGGCCTTCCTACAGAAAACTATGCTATAAAAAATAAAATCCATCCAGCAAAGGTTACTGAAGATAATATCAAAAATTTCAAAAACCAACTAAAATCAATTGGCTTCTCCTTTGATTGGGATAGAGAGATAAACACAACTGATCCAGACTATTATAAATGGAGTCAGTGGATTTTCATCCAATTATTCAAACACGGTCTAGCTTACAAAAACGAAATGTCCGTAAACTGGTGCCCATCCTGCCAAGTAGGCCTTGCCAACGAAGAAGTAGTTGACGGCAAGTGCGAAAGATGTGGCAGCGAAGTAGTCCATAAGATGAAAAATCAATGGATGCTAAAGATTACTGAATACGCTGATAGATTGATTGATGACCTTGACGAAGTTGACTATGAAGATAGAATCAAGGCCCAACAAATCAACTGGATTGGCAGATCCAAGGGTGCAAATGTAGACTTTGCTATCAAAGATTCTGATGATAAACTTACTGTTTATACAACTCGCCCAGATACAATCTTTGGTGTGACCTACATGGTAATTTCGCCAGAACACCCAATCCTTGACCAATACAAGGATAAGATTAATAACTTTGATGAAGTTTCTGCTTACCAAGAAGAGGCGCGCAAAAAATCAGATTTCGAAAGAGCTGAACTAAACAAAGACAAAACAGGGGTTATGCTTGATGGAATATCAGCAATCAATCCTCTTTCTGGCAAGGAAATTCCTATCTGGGTATCAGATTATGTACTTATGACCTATGGTACAGGTGCTATAATGGCTGTGCCTGCACATGATAGCAGGGACTATGAATTTGCAAAAACATTTGATATGCCAATAGTGCCAGTATATGAAACTGATGGAGAACTACCTCTAACAGACATCAACCAAGGCATATCAATTAACTCAGAATTCCTAAACGGTCTTAATGCAACAGATGCCAAGATAAAGGCAATTGAATACATTGAAGAAAAAAACTTAGGTCAAGCTACTACAAACTTTAAACTACGTGACTGGGTATTTTCCCGCCAAAGATATTGGGGAGAACCAATACCTATGGTTTATTGTGAGGAGCACGGTTGGGTGCCAGTAGATGAAGCTGACCTTCCAGTAAAACTTCCTGAAGTAGAGTCATATGAACCAACAGCAACTGGAGAATCTCCACTAGCAGAAATAGAAGATTTTGTTAATACAACTTGTCCAATCTGTGGAGGACCTGCAAAAAGAGAAACAGACACCATGCCACAATGGGCAGGATCTTCTTGGTACTACTTAAGATATATGGATCCTCATAATAATGATGCCCTTGCAAGTAAGGAAGCTTTGGATTACTACAGCCCAGTTGATTGGTACAATGGGGGAATGGAACATACAACTCTTCACTTATTATATTCAAGATTCTGGCACAAATTCCTATACGATCTTGGTGTAGTTCCAACAAAAGAACCATATATGAAGAGAACTAGCCATGGTATGATTCTTGGTGAAGACCACCAAAAAATGAGCAAATCACGTGGCAATGTAGTAAATCCTGATGACATAATTCGTGATTATGGAGCAGACACATTAAGAACTTACGAAATGTTTATAGGAGACTTCTCATCAACAGCAATTTGGTCTGATGAGGGAGTTCGTGGATGTAGAAAATACTTAGAACGTGTTTATAACATGATTGACCTAGTAGAAGATGAGGACCAATATTCTAAAGATCTTGAAGTATCAATCCATCAAACAATCAAAAAGGTCACAGAAGATTATGAAAATCTTAAATTTAATACAGCTATAGCAAGCCTAATGTCCCTATCAAACGATATGAGAGCAGCAGGTAAAATCACAAAAGCTGATTTTAGAACCTATATCATCTTACTAAATCCAGTTGCCCCACACCTAACAGAAGAATTGTGGCAAATGGCAGGATTTGAAGGAAAGCTAAATCAAACATCTTGGCCAACTTATGATGAGAAGAAGCTTGTCAAAGATGAATTTGAAATGCCAGTTCAAATCAACGGCAAGGTACGTGGCAAGGTAATAATGCCGATAGATGCAAACAAAGATGATGCCATAGAAGCTGCCAAAAACGATAGCAATATAGCAAATCACATAGCAGATAAGGAAATAAGAAAAATAATATATGTTCCAGGCAAGATTTTAAATATTGTTGTGGGATAGAGAAGACTAGGATGTAATGTCCTAGTTTTTTATTTTAAGAGTAATCATAAGTAGGGTATAAATAGGTGAGATAATAAGAAAAATATTAGTAGTTATAAGATGTGAATAAAACTGCGATAACAAGCTTGCTTTTCAAGACTTGTTATTTTTATGATATTTCTAATTAATAATACTTAAAAGGATTTAATGACTATTTAATATTAATGATTTTAACTTTAATAAGAAAATAATTTACTTAAATTATTTTTAAGCTTAATATCTAATTTTTATTTAAGATATATTGTAATTATTATTTTTTAGTGTATGATTATATATGGTACACTACTTATTTTAATAGACTTTAAGAAGGTATTATGATTGATTTTATAAAAAAGTATAAGTTCTCGATACTTTCTGCAGGGATATTTATTATCTTTTGCTTATTAGCTTATGTTGGATACAAAAATGGGTCCTTTGATTCTCTAGAAAGTTTTAGAGACTATGTCCTATCATATGGACCTTGGGCATTTTTGATATTTTTTCTAGCAAATATTATGCAAGTTGTCGTTCCGGGAGTTCCTGGAGGCATAATACTTGCCTTTGGAGTAATAACTTTTGGACCATTAAAAGGCTTTATTTACAACTATTTATCAATATGTATAGGGTCTATAATAAATTTTCTAATATCAAAATCTTTTGGACAAGATTTGCTAATAAAAGTATTTGGAGAAGAGAAATTTGATAAATATAAAGATAAAATAAAGAAAGATTCCTATGAAAAGTTTTTTGCTTGGGCTATACTTTTACCTGTAGCTCCTGATGACTTCTTGTGCTATCTAACAGGCTTAAGCAATATGAGTTTTAAAAAATTTGCAAAAATTATATTTCTTTGTAAACCACTACCTATATTTGCCTATTCTATGGCTTGGTACTTTGGCTTGGATTTAATAATGAGCAATTTAAATTTTAAATACATTTGACAATAATATTCAAATAATGTATTATTGTATTATACTAATAATACAGAATAAGAAGGCTTTATGAAAGAATTTATCAAGAAAAATATCTACAATATAATAGCGGTCCTAGTTCTGGTGATTCTTACAATTCTAGGCTATATTGGCTACAAAAGGGGTTTGTTCAACTCAATAGATACCTTTAGAGACTTTATTTTATCTTTTGGAGTGTGGGCAAATATAATATTTATGCTAGTTCAAGTCACCCAAATTGTAGTGCCAATCATACCTGGTGGCCTTACTACAGTATTTGGTGTAGTAATATTTGGACCTTTTTGGGGATTTATCTACAATTACATATCCATTTGTGCTGGATCGATGCTTGTTTTCTTCATATCAAGGACTTTTGGCAAATCGATTATACTAAATTTCTTTGGCGAGGAAACTTTCGATAAGTATAAGCATAGGATAAAGGATAAGACATATGAAAAATTCTTTGCCTGGGCGATATTACTACCAGTAGCTCCAGATGATTTTCTCTGCTATTTGACTGGACTTTCCGACATGAGTTTTAAAAAATATGCCACAATAATTCTTTTATGCAAGCCACCTTCAATATTTATATATTCCATGGGTTGGGCCATGGGCTTAGAATGGATAGTAAATAAATTGTAAAAGCGATTAGATTTAAATCTAACCGCTTTTTCTTATGCATAGAGTTCAGCTTGGGTGGTGAACATCTGTCTGTATAGTTTATTTTCTCTTAGAAGCTCTTTGTGAGTCCCTTCTTCGTCAATTCTACCATGGTTACAAACAAGGATCCTATCTGCATATTTGGTAGAAGATAGTCTGTGGGATATGAAAAGTGAAGTTTGGTCCTTGGTAATGGCAAGCATATTTTCAAATATTTCTTGTTCACTACGAGGGTCTAGAGCACTAGTTGGCTCATCCATGATGATAAATTTGCCTTTATGATGCATAGAACGAGCTAGGGCTAATTTCTGACCAAGACCTCCAGAAGGTTGAACTCCTTTTTCATCTAGCAAACTTGAGATGTAGGTTGCCTTAGCATTTGGAAGATTGTCTATCCAATTTTTGATATTTAATAGCTCAAATGACTTACCCATTTCCCTATAATCATCATCATTTAACTTATGATGATCAAGGGTAGCCACATTTTCATCTATCCTAAAGGGAAAGAGCCTGAAGTCTTGAAAAGTAGGAGAGAGAATCTCATAGTAGTAGGCGGTGTCAATATCATTTATATTGATACCATTTAGGAGGATTTCACCGGATGTTGCTTCATAGAACTTACATAGGAGCTTTACTATAGTAGACTTACCTGCACCATTGCGGCCGACTAGGGCGACAGTTTCACCAGGGTTTATGGTAAAGGAACAGTTTTCTAGGACATAATCATCAGTGGCTGGATATTTAAATGATACATCTCTAAACTCAATTCTAACATCAGATAGGTCTATCTCATCTATATCTCCACCCTCATTCCAAGATTCTTCTATATCCATAAAGTCAAATAAGGCTTCTATGGTTACATTTAGGCGGGCTAGTTCTGGATAGTAGGACTGGAATTGATTAAAGCCCTCTATTAGCCCGTTTATGGAGTTAAAATATAGAGTGAAGTCAGCAATGCTTATAGCTTTAGTCAGTAATTTGCTTGCTATATAAATAAATGAGCCAAGTATACCAAGGTTATTGATTACATTTATAAGGCCAAGGTAGATTCCGTTAATGGTAAAGTACCTATGGTTTAGTTCATACATTTGATTTAAATGGTAGTCTGCCTTATCAAGAATAAGCTTTTCTGCCTTATATATTTTGATGTCCTTGGAGTATTTGAAATCTCTGGCAAAGTTGAAGTAGTATTTGTATATACGATTTTCTTCTGCCGATCTTTTTTGATTTTCTTTTTCATTTTCCTTTAATTTTTTTGAAAATGGTTTACTAACAAAAAATAATAATACAAGCAGTAAGGGAAGGAGTGGATTTAATCTTATGAGGATTATTACTGAAAATATACCAACTACAACCTCGCTTAGGCCAAAACCTAAGAATTCGAAGAG
>CABTWT010000046.1 GCA_902488555.1 uncultured Anaerococcus sp. | reverse complement strand
TTCAGACGTGTGCTCTTCCGATCTTAGGTCAGAAGATATTATAAGGCCTATTTTAACTTTTGAAAAAAAGGAAATTTTAGCCTATCTTGATGAAAATAAGATTCCCTACGCTCTTGATCAAAGTAATTTTTCCAATGACTACACCAGAAATTATATTAGAAATGAAATAATACCAAGAATGGAAGAAATTAATCCAAGGCTTAAGGATAGTATATTCTCACTTTCTGATTTAGTAAAAAACGATTTGGAAATTATAGATATTAATATAAAAAATCTTAGCAAAGATATCATAAAGAGCACTTCAAATGATCAAATTAGTTTTGATAAAGAAGCATTTGAAAGTTTATCTTACCCTTATCAAGCGAGGATATTAAGATCTGCAATTGAGGATTTGAATGGGTCAACTAAGGATTTTAGCAAAAGTAATATTAGTGATTTTATAAATCTAACAAATCTTTCCAATGGCAAAAAAATTATAAAGGACGATTTGGAATTTTCAAAATCTTACAAGTCATATGATCTAAGAAGGATAAAGCATAACTTATCATCTGATGAGAAAATATTTTTGTCTTTGGGAGAGGAAAAATCTTTCAATGGATATATGATATCAGCTAAGCTTGTAGATAAAGTTTTAGATAAATCAAAAACTATAGGATATTTTGACTATGATAAGCTAAGCTTTCCTCTTGAGATTAGAACTCGCAAAAATAGAGATAAGTTCAACCCTCTTGGTTTTGGTCATAGTAAGAAGTTAAAAGATTTTTTTATTGATGAAAAAATTGATAAAATAGACAGAGATAGAATACCACTTATTATATCAGATGGAACAATAATTTGGATAGTTTCTCATAGATTGGCAGAAGATGCTAAGGTGGATCAAAATAGCAAAAATATAGTGAAAATAGAGGTTACTAATGATTAGCGATACAAATTCAATGATAGAAAAAGTTTTAATAGATGAAGAGAGTATTAATATTCGAATCAAACAACTTGCAAAGACAATAAACGAATATTATGCGGATAGCCAAGGGCCTTTGATCATGGTAGGTATACTAAAAGGTTCTGTTATGTTTATGTCTGAACTTGCAAAGTATGTAAAAGTAGACACGGCTATGGAATTTATGGCAGTTTCTTCCTATGAGGGAACTACTTCAACTGGCAATGTTAAGATATTAAAAGATTTGGATACAGACATCAAGGATAAGAGTGTTCTTTTGGTTGAGGATATCATAGATACTGGCCACACTCTACTAAACTTAAAAAACAACTTATCAAAAAGAGATCCTAAAGATATCAAAATTGTAACCCTTCTTGACAAGCCAGAAAGACGAGTTGTAGATATCAAGTCGGATTGGTATGGATTTAAAATACCAAATGAATTTGTAGTTGGCTATGGTTTGGACTATAATCAATTAATGAGAAATATCCCATATATAGGTGTACTAAAAAGATCTGTATATGAAAAAGAGCAAGATTAGGGCTAATGGCCCTTTTTTATTTAAGGAGGTTTTATTATGAATAGAAATATGGATATGTTTATTTTGATTTTATATGTAGCAATTATTTTATTTTTTGCATATAGGATTTTCAAAACAAAAAAGAATAAATCGCTATTAAATGGTGATTTTGATGAATTTGGTAGAGAAATTTCAAAATTAGAAATAGCTTTATTGATAGTTTTGTTAGTTACAGGCATTATTAACTTTTACCAAGGATTTAAATTAAATGACAAAACTAGTATGGCAACTGCAGGAGTTATGATTGTTCTTGCTCTAATATTTGGTCTATACTCAAAAAACAAGATGTATATTGGGGAAAATGGCATACTAGCAAATTCTAATTTTTATAACTACAAAGAGCTTAAAAAATGGGGCTTTGATAAGGAAAGTTCAGATCTTGTTTTGCAAGTTAAAAAAGACAATCAAAGTTCAAATGAGATTGTAAAAGTAAAAAAAGAAGATATAGAAGCTATTAATAATCTAATTAGAAAATATAAACTAAATAAATAGCTTGATTTTATCAGATTTTGTCGTATTATATTAGAGTTAAATTTTAGTGATTTACTCTAAGGAGAAAAGATGTTACTTGTAGTAGATATAGGAAATACAAATACAGTTCTCGGTGTATTTGATAAAGATGAATTATTATTTAGGTATAGAGTGGCTACAAATTTAAAGCGTACTAGCGATGAATTGGTAGCTACCCTTTTTAATATGTTCGGCGTTCACAATGTTGATAAGGACAAAATAGAAGATACAATTATTTCTTCAGTTGTACCAGATATAATGTATAATTGGCAGTCTTGCAATAGAAAACTTTTTGGCAGAGAGGCTTTAATAGTTGATTATAAGACTGATACAGGAATAACAATAGACTATGACTCTCCAAGAGAAGTTGGGGCTGACAGAATTGTTGATTCTGTTGCGGTTTTCAGCAAATACGGCGGTCCATCTATCATAGTGGATATGGGTACAGCTATAACCTTTGATGTAATTACCGAAGATGGAGCATACCTTGGTGGTTCAATAGCACCGGGTATAAAGATTGCCCAAGATGGCTTGTTTGGATCAACTGCTCAATTACCAAAAATTGAGCTTAGAGAGCCAAAGAGTGCAATTGCTACAACCACATCAGAAAGTATGAATGCTGGTATAGTTTTTGGTTATATATCAATGATTGATGGTCTAGTTGAACAAATTATGAAAGAGCTTCGCAGTAACTATCATGTAGATGGTGATATAAATGTTATTGCAACTGGTGGATATTCTGAGCTTATTTCTATAGAATCAAAATATATTAATATCATCGAGCCTGATTTGATGCTAGATGGTCTAAGAATTATTTATGAGCGAAACAAGAAATAAAGAAATAATGCTAGCTCCCCTTGCAGGGGTAACAGATGTTGCTTTTCGCATTATTTGTGAAAAATACGGAGCAGACAAAACTTTTACTGAAATGGTTAGTGTAAATGCCATGGCCTTTGATAATAAACAAACTGACGAGATAATGTTTATTTCAGATAAGGAAAAACATGCCAATATACAAATTTTTGGTAGAGACCTAGAAAGAATTGAAAAGGCAGTAAAAGAAAAGATAAATCCGCTAGAAAATGTAAGAGAAATAAGTTTTAATATGGGATGTCCAGCGCCAAAGATTTTTAAAAATGGTGAGGGTTCTGCCCTTATGAAGGACCTAGACCAGGTAGACAAAATAACAAAAACTTTGAGAAAATCGACCAATAAGATAGTAAATGTAAAGTTTAGAACTGGAGTAGATGATAGTCACAAAAACTACCTAGAAGTTGGTAAAATTTGTGAATCTAACGGCATTGATTATGTCATTCTTCACGCAAGGACACGAGACCAACACTACCAAGGCAAGGCTAGCTGGGAAGATATAAGAACATTAAAAGAAAATCTAAAGATACCAGTAATAGCAAATGGTGATGTCTTTACAGTAGAAGATTTTATCAATATAATGGATGTCACAAAAGCTGATGGAGTCATGCTTGCGAGAGGAGCCATGGGAAATCCATTCTTGTTCAAATATATCAAAGATTATTTGGCAAATGGTTCTTATCAAAAAGTCAGCCCATCTGAGATAGTTGATCAAATACGAGAACAATACGAGCTCTCCTTGCTATATAAGGATGAGAGATTAGTAGTAAATCAAATGAGAAAGCACGTTGGATGGTACATAAAGGGCCTTCCAAACGCTACGAAAGTTAGAGAAAAAGTAAATACACTAAAAACTAAAGATGAAATATTTAGTTTGTTAGATGAATATAAGGATGTTTTAGAGGAAGAAAATGGCAGAGAATAAAGAAGTAATTTTATCAAAAGAGTACCTAGAAAAGCTAGAAGATGAACTGGAATATCTTAAAACAAAAAGAAGACCAGAAATAGCAGAAAAAATCAAAATTGCAAGATCTTTTGGAGACTTATCAGAAAATGCTGACTACGACGAAGCTAAAAATGAACAAGGTGAAGTTGAAAGTCGTATAGCAAAAGTTGAAGATATGATTAGAAATGCAAAAACTATAGAAGTTGACCTAAACTCCGATGTAGTAGGAGTGGGCAATACTGTAACAGTTTTTGACGAAGAGTTTGATGAAACATTGGACTACAAAATCGTAGGTACTGCAGAAAGTGATCCAGTAAAAGGATTTATTTCAAACGAATCACCAGTTGGTGCAGCACTATTGGGTAAGAAAGTAGATGACAGAGTTGAAGTAGTTACACCAAATGGAAAAATGTACTTTACTGTAAAAGGCATCAATTAAAAAGGAGCGAAAATGACAGATCAAGATTTAAATGAAATGCTACGAATTAAGAGGGAAAAGCTAGAAGAATTAAAAGCAAATGGCAAAGACCCTCATGAAATTGTCAATTTCAAAGACCGTACACCATCAAAAGAAATCAAAGATAATTTTGACGAATTTGAGGGCAAATCAGCAAGAATAGCTGGTCGTATTATGGCTAAACGTGGTCATGGTAATATGAGCTTTATGGATATCCAAGATGAAAGTGGAATCATCCAAATTGTAAACCGTAAAAATGTAATTGGCGATGAGTTCAAAGAAGTTAAAAAATACGATATTGGTGATATAGTTGGAGTAGAAGGTGAAGTTTTCAAAACTAACCAAGGTGAAATATCAATAGAAACACACACACCTCAATTATTGACAAAGTCTTTACAAATGCTTCCAGAAAAATGGCACGGCCTAAAAGACCCAGACCTACGTTATAGACAAAGATATCTTGATCTTATAGTAAATCCTGAAGTAAAAGAAGTTTTTGTACTAAGAAGCAAAATTATTTCTGAAATCAGAAAATTCTTGGATAATAGAGGATTTTTGGAAGTAGAAACACCTATATTAAACACAATAGCAGGTGGAGCTACAGCTCGTCCATTTATCACCCACCACAATACCCTAGATATAGATATGTATCTAAGAATTGCCAACGAACTTTACCTAAAGAGACTAATCGTTGGTGGCTTTGACAAAGTATATGAAATGGGCAGGATGTTCAGAAATGAAGGAATGGATGCAACTCATAACCCAGAATATACAGCTATGGAACTATACCAAGCATATGCTGACTACGATGATATGATGGAAATTACTGAGCATTTGATAGAAACTGTAGCTACAAATGTACTTGGCAAAACAAGTATCGAATATGATGGTAATGAAATCGAACTAAAGGCACCATGGAGAAGACTTCCAATGATTGATGCCATCAAAGAAGAAACAGGTATAGACTTTAACGAAATCACAAGCTATGAAGATGCAGTAGCAATAGCTAAAGAGAAGAATGTTGAAGTTAAGGAAAGCCGTGGAGAAATCATTGCAGAATTCTTTGAAGAATTTGTAGAAGAAAAACTTATCCAACCAACATTTATCATAGATTATCCAGTGGAAATATCACCACTTGCAAAAAGAAAGAATGACGACAAATCATTAACATATAGGTTTGAAGCCTTCATCAACGGAAAAGAAGTGGCAAATGCATTCTCAGAACTTAATGATGCAGCTGACCAAAGGGAAAGATTTGAAGCTCAAGTTGCAAAACGCGAAAAAGGTGACGATGAAGCTCAAATGATGGATTATGACTTTGTAAATGCTCTAGAAGTAGGACTTCCTCCAACAGGTGGTCTAGGTATAGGCATAGATAGGGTTATAATGCTTCTAACAGGCCAACATTCAATCCGTGACGTATTGCTATTCCCAACAATGAAGCCAACAGGCAAAAACGCTGTTGAAAACAAAGAAGCAAGTGTTCAAACTCTTGATCACGAAGAAGAAGTTATAGATTTTACAGGTGTAAAAACAGAAGAATTCTATGATGATATAGATTTTGATAATTTTGCTGCTTGTGACTTTAGAGTAGTTAAAGTTAAAAATTGTGAAGAAATACCAAAATCAAAGAAACTATTAAAATTCACCTTGGATGATGGTAGTGGAGAAGATAGAATTATCCTATCTGGTATCAAACAATACTATAAGCCAGAAGAATTAATAGACAAAAACCTTGTAGCTATAGTAAATCTTCCACCAAGAGCTATGATGGGAGAAGAATCTAACGGTATGATTCTATCAGCCGTCCACGAACAAAATGGCGAAGAAGGTCTAAATGTTCTAATGGTAAGCAAAAGAATACCAGCAGGAGCAAAAATAGAATAAGCAGATTAAACTTCCTAATTCCAAAAGATTAGGAAGTTTTTTAATGGATTTTATTTTAAATTTCCTTGTTAAATTATTATATATACATTTTTGCTAAAAAATCTATAAATCAAAGATACTGGGGTATAATTTCCTTAAAGGAGTTATTATGGCAGATATTTCAAATTATAAGGATACAAGTGTAGCGAAAAAATTTATCAAAAATTACAATCTTGCAACATTATTTTTATCTATAGGAATTTTATTAGTTATTATATCATCTATACCTTTGATTATCATTGAAAGTCAACAAGCAGAAAATAAATACATACCAACTATAATTATTGCAGCCCTTGGATTATTGTTGATAGTAGTAAGTAATTATAAAATCAGCTCTCTTAAGCAAGCTAACAAGACAAAGTATACTGTTGCAGCTTATGATTATGTGGATGATAGGTATATAGAGGTTAATAAGATTTTTAGACGTGATTTTATTATTGGGATTTTAATAATTATATTAAGCCTAAGTTTCTATTTCTTATTCAAAGGCAATACGATAATTCATGAAGAATATATCAAATACTTTAATTCATTTCTTATACTATTATTTGCTATAGGAGTCTTTCCCATAGCTAATAGCAAGGGAAAACGCGATGCTTTGAAGTATATAAAAGAAAACATCTAGTTTTATTCTAGATGTTTTTTAATCTCTTTTGAAAATATCTCTTGTATAAAATTTATCTATGAAATAATATAGAAAATTATCATACCAGTTTCCAATTATTGCTTGACTCATTTTTTGAATTTATTAAGCTTATTAATAAGTTCAGATCCAAAGAAAGTTTCTCCGTCTTTTAGTTATTTTAGAATACAAATTTAATTTATTTTATCAAATTATATACTTATAAAGAGTTCTTAGCTCATGAATTTTACATATGATTAATTCTTAATTAGAAAAAGTTATATGATATTTCTTAATAAATGTTTTGTATAAAAATCTATAATAGATAAGTAGAAATTATAATTTCTATAATTATTTTGAAATAATTAAAACAGATTAAAGTATATTAATCAATTTCTAAGCATTTTTATAAATAAATGATAAAAATATTTCTTTTTACTTTATTGACAAATAACATTATAGATGCTAATCTATTCATTGGACGGTTTGTAAGCTTGATTTTTACAGATTAAAGTGACAAATCAGTTTTAAGAAAAGGTTTGTTCATTTGCCTTTTCGGTTAATTACATAAGGAGGTAAAAATGAAAAAGAAAAGTATTCTTACTGATATGAGACTACATATTATTATTTTATTAGTAGTTATTGCAGCAGAAGCTATTGGAATTATTCCGTTTGATCTTGGAATTGTTAAATTTAAGCTTCTACCAATGATCTACGCACTTATTATTGGAATTATTGTAGCTCGTAGACTAAGTAAAAGTTCTATTTCAGAACGTGATATGGCAAGAGCTGGTGAATATGTCAGCATTTCTTGTTTGTTCTTGATTGCTTTTATGGCAACAGCTATTGGACCAAATATTTCTACTGTTATTAAGGCAGGCCCTGCTTTAATCTTACAAGAATTTGGTAACCTTGGTACAATTTTTATTTCTATTCCAATTGCAGTTTTTGTATTTAAAATGGATAGAACAGCTATTGGTTCTGGTTTTTCTATTTCTAGAGAAGAAGGACTTGGAATTGTTGCAAATTTATATGGATTAGATTCTCCAGAAGGTCGTGGAGTTATGGGTTCATACATAACAGGAACACTTCTTGGAACAATTGCATTTTCTATAATTTCATCAATTTTTGTAAATATTCCATGGTTTAGTCCTGAATCATTATCTATGGCTGCAGGAACTGGATCTGCATCTATGATGAGTGGAGCTATTGCTCCAATTATTGAAGCTTTTCCAGAAAAAGAACAAGCTTTAATGGGATATGGTGCTACAAGTCAAGTATTATCAGCAGTTGATACAGTTTATGTTGCATTTTTCCTTGGAATTCCTTTAGCAGAATGGTTATATAAAATTTGTAAAGGGAAAGAAAAATATGAAGCAGAAAAAGCTGCTCTTGCTCCAACTCGTCATATTGAAAAAAAGGATGAAAAGGAAGCAACTTTAAGCTTTGGAAAAACTCTTTCAAAATATTTAGGAGTTTTATGTATAACAGCAGTAATTTCTATAGCTGGTCTTTATATTTCAAGTATTAGAATGGGATCAGGTTCAACTATTGCAGATATTTTAGTTGGAATGCTTTGGTTATTTGGTATTACTGTAATTGGTTTAATTTTGGATCTTTTACTTCAAAAAGTACACATAAATTTACCAACAATTTTATATATAGCATTTTTAGCATCTTT
>CABTWT010000045.1 GCA_902488555.1 uncultured Anaerococcus sp. | reverse complement strand
TGCCATTATACGTAATCAAACCAACCACCCTGTCATGTTGAGCGTATGCGAAACATCTCCTGTCTGAACACTACTTTATAAGATCCTTCGGTCGCTTACGCTCCCTCAAGGATGACAGAAGTGGAGAATAGACTCTTACTCCCAATACCCTGTCATTCTTAATGACCTAACCCCATTTTTGAAAAAAACGAATGGTAGGTCAGATATCAGATTGTTTCAAATCTGTGATTTGTAAAAATCTGATTGAGCGAATGCGAAGAATCTCCTAGCTCAACGGCTCTTTATGAGATCCTTCGGTCGGTCCTAGAAGGCCTCCCTCAGTCGGCTACGTTAGCCAAATCATAGATTTGGACTTCGCGACATTTGACCTTCCATAAATTTCACCTTTTGAAATTTGGATAGGTCAAGAAGGATGACAGCGGGTAGAGTCAGAAAGTATTTTTTTTGCTAAGCAAAGGGATAGTGTTTTGTACAGTAATACTCTAGTGTAGAATCATTGATTCTTGATTATTAAAAGCACCGTCAATCACCCCCCCACGCTGTCATGTTGAGCGTATGCGAAACATCTTTTTTAAAAAATCGTTACAAAGATCCTTCGGCCTGCGGCCTCGAGGATGACATAAGTAGAGAATAAACTCTTACTCCTAAGCCCCTGTCATTCTTAATGACCTAACCCCATTTTTGAAAAAAATGGATGGTAGGTCAGATATCAGATTGTTTCAAATCTGCGATTTGTCAAAATCTGATTGAGCTTTTACGAAGATTCTCCTGGCTGAACACTACTTTATGAGACCCTTCGGTCGCATGCGCTCCCTCGAGGATGACAGGGGTGGAAATGAATGTTTACTTCGCTCTCTCGAAGATGACAAGGTAGCTAATTTTGCCCACAAAAATAAGGCCCCTGGTTTCCCGGAGGCCTTGTTTTTTTATTTAAGACTATTTAGTAAGTCACTTCTTAGTTCTAGATTTTCTAAGTAGTGGGCTATTGATGGGTATTCTTTTTTGATTTCTTCTTTTGTCATTGTTGTTTGCTTTCTTTCTAGAGGATCTAGGGTTACAGTTACAACATTTTCTAGTTTTTTATAAACTTCTTTGGAGAAATCTTCCTTTACAATCACGAAGTGTGGGCTTACATAGTCCTTATTTTTCTCTTGGTTTTCTTTTATTGTTTTCTTTGTATTTTCGTCAAATTTTTCTACATCTTCCAATAGCTTATCTATTTTTGCCAATTCTTCTGGGTGTTGGTCTAAATAGTTGGCTTCTTGGCCAAGTTCTACTTGTCTTAATACTTCTAGTATTTGGCTTGTTTGATTATTTAGGGTCTTGATTAATTCCTGGGCTTGGTCTTCTTTGGAAGAATATGTGGTAAACTTGTTGTATTGGTCAGCTGTTGTAACTTGTTTTAGGGTTTCTTCTATCTCTCCCGTAATTCTTTCAAGTTTATTTGTAAGTTCAATTGCTGTTAACTCTTTTGATTTTGTAGAATGTTCTTCACTAGATACCTCATTCATTATAGTATCTGGCAATTGAGCTTCATTTTCCTGTAAGATTTGGCTGATTTGTCCGCTTATTGAGTTGATTTGTCGGGTCAATTCTTGGGCTTGGACTTCTTTTGACTTAGCCTTGTTATCATCAACAGTAACTGTTTTGACTTCGACAAGCTTTTCTTCTAGCTTTTCATCTGTTTTGCTAGTTTCATCGGTATCTTGGTTTTTTTCGTTTTCTACAAGAGTTGTTTGGATTTCTTTACTTGTGTTGATTAAATCCTCAGTTAAATCTTTTGCCTGATCTTCTTTTGTCTTATCAGTTACTAATAATTCTTCTTTACTAGCTGTCTTATTGTTTGTGACAATAGCATCATTTATTTGGTAAGCTTCATTGCTTGGCATTGCTTTTGTAGTAAATGATAATTTTACTAGGCTGTGAGGTGCGATTTCTAGGTCTTTAATAGAGCCTAGGTCATAGGCATTTGATTCTTCTAGCTTGTAACCCTCGCTTGTAAGATGATAAAAATCTAGGCTTAATTTTTGATTTTCAACACTTTGATTGGAGCTGACATTTAGGATATAGTCAGTTTTGACTTGCTCATTAGTATTATTTACTAGGCTATCTGTCCAAGATATAGTTTCTGAGTCGGTTAATAGACCTGATAGGCCTAGGTTTGTTGTATCTTTCTTTACTTCTTCGACTTCTAATTTGTCTGCATTTTTTACTAGCTTTGCATCAATATGTGTGTGCTCTTTGTAGTCATTGTCATCTACAAGGACTAGATCAAAGGATAGGTTGTCTGTCATTCCTTCTTTGATGTCAGCAGTTAGTTTTAGTTTGCTCTGATCTTTTAAATCTACTTTTATAGCCTTAGCCAAATCTGTGTCTATACTTTGACCTTCTAGGCTTAGGTTTTCAATATTGCTTTGGCCTAGTTGGTAGATATAAGCGATAAGATTTCCTTTTGCTTGGTCTTTTTTGATATCAATGTCATAGGAAATTTTCCTGCCATCTTCTGACAGGCTCATTGTTAGAGATTTTTGGTAAGGATTAGTTTCTAGCTTTGTTTCCGTAAGAATAATATCAGCTTGGTCTTCTTCGCTTGCAAAAGCAGCCACTGGGCTTACTATAGCCAGGGCTAAGGCTATGGCTGTGTATTTTCTTAATCTTTTTCCTGTATTTTTCATGAGTCCTCCATATTGACTATATATTACCACAAAGCTAGGCTAAATTGCAATCATTTTCTTATTCTCCCCTAGTTTGAGGAGCTAAAGTTTTGGCTAGTTCTTCTCGTAATTCTTCTTGAACCATGACAAGTTCTTTTTCTGCTTCTTTTCTTTGATTTTTTGCATCTTCTTGAATTTGCATAGATTCTTCTATGGTTGCTATAAGATTTTGGTTGACTTCCTTTATGGTTTCAACATCTATGGTAGACCTTTGGGCTTCTTTTTGGATTTCTACTGTTGAATTTCTCAAGTTTTCAGAGTTTCTACGCAAAAGTTCGTTGGTTGTATCTGACACTTCCCTTTGCATTTTTACAATTTCTTGTTGGCGGTTGAGACCTAGGGCTATGACAACTTGGCTTTTCCAAAGTGGGATAGTATTGTTGATAGAATCAGTGATTTTGTCAGCTAATAGCTGGTCGTTGTTTTGGATCAGCTTTATTTGTGGAGCTGTTTGCAAGGCAACAGCCTTGGATGTCTTAAGGTCAAATATACGTTTTTCAAAACGGTTGACATTTTCTTCAAAGTCACGCACTACTTGCATGGCCATAGGTTCGTCAGAATTTTCAGCTTCTTTGTAAAGCTTTGGTAAGGCCTCACTTCTCATCTCTTCTATGGCTTCTTCGCCAGCTATGATGTATCTTTCTAGGTCTTTGAAATATGCTATATTTTCTTCATAGAGCTTATCAAATACACCAATGTCTTTAAGTAGGCTCATACGAGCTGTCTCTAGCTGGGCAGATATCTTGTCAATTTGGGTTTCCATATTTTGATATTTTGCCAGGTATTTTTCAACTTGTTTTTTTGGTCCGCCAAAAAACTTGTCTAGGAAAGATTTCTCGCCAAAATTTTGAATGTCGGCATCATTTACCTTCACTAGCAAATCACGCATCAAATCCCCTACTTCGCCTGTGTCTTTGGACCTTACTTCAGATAGGATTTCATCAGAAAACTTTGCTATACCTTTTTGGGCATTGGTCCCATAGATAGATGATAGACTAGAATTTCTAAGGTCTATTTGATTTTTGATTTGGTCGATTTTTTGCCTGTCTTCTGGACTTATCTTCTGTACTCTTTTTTCTGTTACTTCTGCAAGCTCATTTTTGTCTAAGATAATATCAGTAGTTTTGCCACTATCTTGCATCAAGTTGTCTAGAGAATAATCTGCCATAAAGTACTCCTTATAAATTTTTAATATTTTCATAGCTATTTCTAATCGATATAAATTTTTAAATAATTTATGTTATCCGCTTAATCCGGGGTGCAGGGCGGTATGGGCACAGAGGCCCCTTTTGCCCTTCCCCGGACCCCCGACCCATTTCACCCCTCTGCCACTGCGTGGGGCAATGATCAGTAGAAGTTCGCTTCGCGAATTCTTTTTTTATTTAATAAAATTGATAATAAATGCTAAATTATTTATCATTTTATAATCTCCATTAGTTCTTGCATTACTTCTATGTTTGGCATTTGCATAATTTTTGTTACTTGATTTGCCATACCTTTTACTTGAAAATCTTCTGGATTTTCTGTGCCTGCTACTATTGTTCTAAAGCCGTGTTCTTTCCATGCTAGGGCTTGGATGTCCTTATCCATTAGGGCGTTTAGGCCAACTTTGCCATTTTCTGTAAGGGCAATGTATACGTGGGATGACCACACGGTTGGTTCTGGATATAGGATTATAACATCATCTTTTATCTTGTCATACATTTCTGGCTCTTGCTTTGAAAACTCCAAAAGCTGGGATTCGTAGCCAGCTATAATTGGAAATGATCCCAATCCTTGGCGAAGGAACTGGTTGAACATATCAATAGATGATGTCTGCATATAGCCAATTTGATTGTATATACGTTCTATCTCAGAAGATACATTGTCAATAGAAGCCATGGTAACTGGCTTATTGCCGTTTAGGGCGTTGGCCAAAAGACCTAGGAACATATTGCCGGAGTTTGATTGGTTGGGATCTGTTGTATCGACAAGTATTGGTCCATAGAGTTCTCCTAGGCCAATATCATCCCAAGTTTTTTCCTCTACCATTAGATTGGCAAGCTTTACCATATCTATGTAGTGGACTCCCTCATCTGCTCTTACAATTCCTTCTTTGATAAGAGCATCAACAACAAGCTTTCTGGAGTATAGAACTATAGGAGTGTTAAAAACAATCTCATTTTGCAAGTCCTTGCCACCATGCTTTCTAAAAAGTTCTAGGGCAAGCTGGCTAGATGGCCATAGATAATCCTTGCCCTCAGTGTCTGCTTCTGCCATGGCAAGGGAGCCGTCCTTGCGATAGTCCATGGATAAGCCGTAGGATTTCTTGACCTTGTCCTTAAAATTTTGGTTTTCTACAAGGGGAATCTTCTCACCTCCAATAAAACCAGATATTTCCACCTTTTCTGGAGTCTGCTTAGTCCAGTACATATAGCCACCAGCTAGGGCTATGACTAAAAGTAGGACCAAAAATCCCCATTTTTTCTCTTTCATTTTATCTCTCCTCCAAGCTTAATAGTTTGCTCAAGTAGGTCTGTCTCCACCTCAAGTTGGTTAATCTTATCTTTATGGTAGGAATCACGTTGTTTAGCAAAAATTTCATTTAATAAATCTAGTGACTGATTGGACTTATCTTTGATCTCATCAAACTTATCCAAACTCACGTTGGATTTTTCCAAATCGCTGTAGTTTTTGACAATTTCACTTGCAGTTTTCACATAATAGTCCAAGAAATATCTGGATCTAGATATTTCCCTTGGATTTTTCTCTAAGTAAAATCTTATGTCTAGGCAAGTTTTGATAAGTTTTTCAATTTTGCCATAGATTTCTTTATCATTGATATTTGACTTTAAGGCCTTTAAATTTCCTATATCATCTTCAAAATCATTAAATATTTGATTGATCTCTTGGGCATTTTCTAGGGCTTCTATATCTGTGTTGCCTATCATTATCTTTGGTTTGCTGATTAGATAGACTCCAACATAGACACCTACAGAAAGTATGGCTGCCACTATAAAGTGCCATTTAAAACCAAGTAGCAGGGCAAAAAAAGTCAGTAAAGAGACCAAAAGTGCCTTAAAATTTCTAAGAGATTCCTTCATTAATTGTATCCTTTTACATTTTGGAAGGCCTTTATCATATCGCTTCTACCATCAAATACACGAGCCTTTGACATTGTTGCAATCTCTTCTAGGTCCTCTTTCCTGGCATCTCCAAAGAGGATGCTAAATATTGGCACATCGTAGCCCAGGCTTTGGTAAGATTCATTGAGCTGGTCAAAGTCCATAGGACCATTTGCCATGCCATCGCTTAGGACAACTATGGCTGGACTATAGTCCTTTAGCTTATCCTCGTTAGTTTTTAGTATGGATATAGCCTCGTCAATAGCTTCGTACATAAAGGTTGCCGTATCTGGCCTGTAATTTTCTGATAATTCCTGGTATAGGCTATCAAGTTCTTGTCCATTTCCACTAGCCATCAATTCTCCTAGAACCATATCTGAGAAAGGCAGTATATATGTCATGTCTTTGCTGGTGCCTAAAAGTAGGTTGGTCTTGGCATTTTCTGGTACTAAAACTTGTTCTAATGCCTCATTCATTTGTTCATAGCCGCCATTTCCTCCCATAGATCCAGAATAATCTAGGACATAGATGGTAAAGGCTGGTTTTTTGAACTCGCTTTGGTACATATTGAGAGCTTCCATGATTACTTCTGCCTTTGGAAATCTAATCGGACTTATGGTTTTATCCAAGTCTATGCCCCAATCCTTTTTATAGATATCCCTGTTTTCTTCACGAACTGTACCATAAGCAGATCTCTTGCCAGTTTTTTCAATCTGACTTTGAGCCTCATCGGATAGGAGATATTCTTGAAACTTCTTGAAGGCTTCTTCTTTTTTGCTATCATTTTTGTCCACATAGGCAAGTGGCGAATCTGATATAGATAGGCCATCTACTGGATAAACCAGGTATAGCGGCTCTTTACCCTCTTCTTCCAAGGCCTTGTTGGTCGCAATTACTAGCTGCTCATAGTTTACCATAGCATCGTAATCGCCTGATAAAAAAAGTTCTGTTAGCCAGTTTGACGAACCAGAGGACCTTTCTACTCCTGCAAGTAGAGAGGTGATTTCATTTTGCAAATCTTCATTTGCCAAGTCCTCTGTCGTAAGACCGTTTTTGTCGGCCGCTAGGGCGTTTAGAAATCCTAGATATGCAGATGCGCCAGAGTTTGACTGGGTGGCTGATGTCATGGTGAATTTTAGTTTACCTGAATTTATGGCATCTATTATTTCTTTGACAGTCACATCCTTGCCTATAAAGCCAAGGTCTTCTGCCAAGGACTTCTTTATGCCAAAAACAACCGGGCTTTGGGAGGTAGTTTCTTGGTATTTTAGGATGTGGTTACTATCTCCCATATTTAGCCAAATTGATGATGCTGGCCAAACTGCATCATAAGCTATGTCAGGATCGCTTAATAATCTCATGATATCCAATGACCCCAAATAATCTATTTCTATGTTTTGCTTATTTGCCTTGGCATATTCTTCAATTATTGGCTCAAGTTCCTTGTTTTCAGAACCTGCCACAATCTTTAGAGTCTCCCCAGAGCCTTGGGAAGTTTGAAAATGAGAACTAGAATTCTTTTGTTCTGGAGTCGAAGAACAAGATACTAGTAAAATTAGTGATAAGAGAATTGATAATATTTTTTTCATGGCTTTCTCCTTATGTATTTCTACTATAATTATACCATTAAAGGCCTTTATTTAATCGACTTTACATAGATTTAACATTTGGGCAAAGAAAAAGACTGGAGCATTCCAGTCAAATTATTTTCCTATTTTTTCTTCCCTACCGTAATAGAATAGGTATTGTTGGGCATAGCCAGCATTTTCGCCAAAAATATCTCTAGCATAGTTATCGACCAATTTTTTTGGCACTTCATGGCCAATAAATAGGGTTTCCATAACTCTCTTGATCCATACATCTACTGGGAAAGTCTCCCTGCGATGAAAAGCAAATAGCAAGATGCAGTCAGCTACTTTTGGTCCAATGCCTGGCATTTCCATTAATTTTTCTTTTAAATCTAAGCTGTCAAGATTCATATCGCGAGCAAAGTCTAGGAAGCCATCTCTTATCATCTGGCTTGCCTTTACAATTCTTACATCCCTGAAGCCTACCCTGGCGTATTCCCTCAAATCTCCTGGATCCACTTCTGCTAGGACCTCTGGCCTTGGGAAAGAGTAGTAGCTTCTGCCCATATATTCTCCTATATAGGTCCCATAGCGTTCACTTATGATTCTTACAGCCTTTTTTATCCTTGTTATGCCATTGTTGGCAGAGATGATAAAAGATATTACCGTTTCAAACATCTCCTGGTTTAGGATTCTTATCCCATAGCCATAATCACTTGCGACTTTTAGGTTTTCATCTGTAGAAAGTTTTTCTTTGATATTCCCATAGTTAGTCCCCAAGTCAAAGTAATCGTAAAAGTATTCGTAGAAATCATCTAAGGATACATTTCTTATGAGGACATAATCTTCTTTTTCCCGAAGATTTATTATCATATTTAAAAACACTGCTGTGTAAGATCCATCTTCCTCCTTGTGGAAGTTGAAGGCTTGGCCGCATTCGAATATATGGGTTGGGTTGAAGGAATCTTCCCTAAGGATCAGTCCTTCAGGGCTTTCTATTATATCAAGTTTTCTTTTATCTTTTGTTTTATAATACATCTATCTAACTCTAACTGCGTGTATTGCAAGTCTTTGGTCTTCGTAGTCGTATTGGCAGGTTGATAGGGTGATGATTTGGTCGTCTTCCTTGAAAGTTGGGCTATCAAGCAAGACTTCTGAATTGCTTCTTAGTTGGTTAAAGAAAGGCACTACATCGTCCCTATTTGTAAAGTATAGGGTCCTATATTGGTAGTCAGCTGGTATACCATAGGCTGAGAAAATCTTATATTCTCTAAGTTCATTTAGAGTTGCCAAGTAGACTGTCTGGTGATTTTCTGCAAATTCTTGTTTTCTATATTGGTCAAGTGGAGTAAACATTGAGTTTA
>CABTWT010000044.1 GCA_902488555.1 uncultured Anaerococcus sp. | reverse complement strand
TCAGGTGCTCTACCAACTGAGCTAATGGCACTGAAGAATACTTTTCTATTATATAGCACCATTATAGTTTTGTCAAGTTAATATATGGACCAAATTTTTACAATTTGATTACTTATTTGATCGAATGTCCATTCTATCTTAGAATTTCTAAGGCTATTTGGATCATTTATAAGAAATTTACCATCTTTATATGAGTCAATTACAAAGATATGACCAAAAAGAGTAAAATATCCCCTATTTACTGAAACTAATAGTGGACCCTTTTCCAAAGCTTTTTTCATAGCTTCTTCGTTTAAAGCAACATCTTCAATTTTATAGTCATATTTGTTTGCTCCATCGTAAAAGAAGTTCCATGAGATACCCTCATTACCCATGTAATTTTGTGCATCTTTGGCTATTTTATCTGGTGTGATAGAATTATCTTTCTTTAACCTAGATAAAATCATAGCCATAGAAGTAGGTCCACAACCACTAATACCAATATTTCTATTACCTAGCTTGTTGTAGGCCCATCTATTGTCCCATTGAATATAATAAGGGGTTTTTCTTTCTAAATCAACTGATTGGCCAGGAGTGTATGGGAAATTAGTTAAACCGTTATTCATATTATAAACAAATTCGATTGTGTCCTCATCATTTCCTGCCAAATATGCATCTATATTATCCAAATCATCGAAGTTATCATAAACCCACTTGGCTTTTGGATTTTCACCAATCCATGATCCTATGTTTTTCTTAAGCTCATCCTTGTTATCGGACTTAAGTTTAGGATTTGTATCTTTGTCGATATCTTCATCATTAGATAGAGCAAGTCCCTTTTTAGGTATAAATGTATCTATTGCAAGTTCGTTTATACTTGTAAGAATATTTAAATTTTCTTCATTAACTATGCCTTCATTTTCTCTAATATCATCTTTAGAACAAGATGTTAATAGGGGAATGAGAAGAGCAATTAAAAGATATTTTTTCATAAGATTACTTTACTATTATAAAGATATGCTTCAATACTTGTGATAATTATAAAATTTATGATATAATATTCCGGTAATGTTTCTTGGCACCCATTATAAAAAATATCAAGGAGAGAAAAATGAATAAGAATTTTACAAAGGATACTAACTTTTTGGTTAGATCTGCAGTCGTTGCTGCACTTTACGCAGTATTAACTTTACTTGTACCTATGCCACAGTACGGACCTATACAATTCAGGTTTTCAGAAATTTTAGTACTCTTAGTTTTCTATAATAGAAAGTACATACCAGGACTAGTATTAGGATGTGCTATAGCAAATCTATTTAGCCCAATGGCATGGTTTGATGTTATATTTGGTACTTTATCTTCATATATAGCATTTAGATTGATGGAGAAAACAGATAAGTTATTTATAGCATCTTTATTTCCAGTACTTATGGTCTCTGTACCTGCAATAGGAACTTATATATTGCTAGATAATACAGGAGCATTTATCACTATGCTTTTCTCATTTATGGCAAGCGAATTTGTAATGGTTTCTATCATTGCTGTTATTATTTTTAAAATACTAGAAAAGAATACTGGATTTATGAATATTATTACTGATTTTTAAAAAAGCTCCCGCTTGGGAGCTTTTCTAGATTTTATTTAGTTTGTCAATTATAGCTTCAATTTCTTCTATTTTCTTTAGGCCATCTTCCTTATCTTCATTGCTAATAGCATCGTATACACAATGCTCTAGGTGTCCTCTTAGAACATCTTTATTTACATTTTTTAATATAGAAATTGATGCCATCAATTGATTACTTATATCTATGCAATATCTATCATCTTCAACCATCTTTATTAATCCATCGATTTGCCCACCGACAGTTTTTAATTTTCTTATGGTTTTTGCTTTATCAGCATGCATTATTTATATTCGATACCCTTATATTCATATCCTGCTTCACTTATAGCTTCTTCAATAGCTTTCTCGTCAGCAGCTCCAAAATATGTTACTTCAGCGTTTTTATTATCTAAATTAACTTCTGCGTTTTCAACAAATGTTAATTCCTTTAAAGCTTTTTCTACATTTGCTTTACAGTGATTGCATGTCATTCCATCTACATTTACTAATAATTTATTTGTTTCTGCCATTTTATTTTCTCCTTTATTATTTTCATTGACTTTACTTTCATCTGGGTTTTCATCTAATAATTTATCAATTTCTTTTTGATTTTTAAATTCAGGTCTAAATCCCTTTAACCTTAATGAGTTAATACATACAAATATAGATGATACACTCATAGCAAAGGCTGCAAACATTGGATTTAAGGTAATTCCAAAACTTGGATATAGTAAACCAGCTGCAAGAGGGATTAGTATTACATTATAGAAGAATGCCCAAAATAGATTTTGCTTTATAGTCTTAATAGTTGCCTTAGATAGCTCAATTGAACTAACTATATCAAGCAATGAATTTCTCATTAAAACTACATCAGCTGAATCTATAGCAACATCAGTACCATTACCTATAGCCATACCTATATCACTTCTGGCAAGCGCTGGTGCATCATTTATACCATCACCTACCATGGTTACTTTCTTACCCATATCTTGGAGTTCTTTTACAACTTTGTCCTTATCTTGAGGAAGAACTTCTGCAAATTTCTTGTCTATATTAAGTTCAGATCTAATAGCTTCAGCAGTTGCTTTATTATCTCCAGTTACCATAGTTACTTCATAACCTAGGTTTTTAAGCTCATCAATTGCTATCTTAGATGTATTTTTAGCAACATCTTTTACTGCTATAATTCCAAGTACTTTCCTTTCATCAGCAAAATACATTGAAGTTTTGCCTTGGCTTGCATATTTTTCAGCAATATTTTTATAATTAGCGAGGTCAATATTTTCTTCCGTCATCAACCTAAGGTTACCAGCAAAATAAGTCTTAGAATCTACTATAGCTTTGATGCCCTTACCGGATATAGCATTAAATTCACCCACCTTAACTGGGCGTATATTATTTTCACCTGCATAAGAAGTAATAGCTGTACTTAATGGGTGTTCTGATGAACTTTCTATACTTGTTGCAAGCTCTAAGAAGTTTTTTTCACTCATACTTGTTTCTATATCGGTAACAACAGGCTTTCCTTCAGTAATAGTTCCAGTCTTATCTAGTAGGATTGTATCTACTTTGTGTAAGTTTTCTAGGGATTCAGCATTTTTAAATAACAATCCAAGCTCAGCTGACTTTCCAGTAGACACCATTATAGCCATTGGTGTTGCAAGACCTAGGGCACATGGACATGATATTACTAATACTGAAATCATAAGATTTAAGGCAAACTCAAAGTCATACCCTAAAAGCATCCATATAGCAAAAGTAAGTATGGATATAACAATTACAGCTGGTACAAATACAGCTGAAATTTTATCCGCCATTTTTGCAATTGGTGCCTTAGTTTCATTAGCCTCATTTACTAGGTTAATGATTTGAGCAAGGGTTGTATCTTCACCAACAGCTGTAGCTTTAAACTTAAATGATCCATCTTTATTTATAGTAGCAGTCACTACTTGATCATCAATACTTTTAGTTACTGGTATGGATTCACCTGTAATAACAGATTCATCAATTACTGAAGAACCTTCTACTATGACACCATCAACTGGTATAGAATCACCAGGCTTGATTAAGATGATATCCCCTTTATTGATTTGATCTACATCAACAACTTCTTGCCTACCATCTACTATCCTAGTAGCTTTTTTAGGAGCAAGATTCATAAGATTTTCTAAACTTGCCTTAGTTCTTCCCTTAGATCTTGCTTCAAAATATTTGCCTAGGGTAATTAGGGTTAGGATCACAGCAGCTGATTCAAAGTACAAGCTATGCATATAGGTAAGAACTAAATCAAAATCACCAAGACCTAAACCATAGGCCATACGCATTATAGAAAATATTCCATAAAATGTAGCTGCACTAGCTCCTAAGGCTACTAGGGTATCCATGTTAGGAGCCCTATTTATAAGGCCCTTAAAACCAGATGTAAAGAATTTTCTATTCACAAACAATACGGGAATAGTTAATAAAAACTGTAAGAAGGCATTGTTTAAAGCACCTTCTGGTCCAGTTACAAAATCTGGCACAGGTAATCCTACCATTGGTCCCATAGCTAGATACAAAAGTGGGATCATAAAGGCAAAGGATACTTTTAATCTATGTTTGGTTTCGTCTTCTAATGAATCCTCATTTTTTTTATCACTCGTTTTAGGTGTTTCGGCTGATTTTAAACTTGCACCATATCCGATACTTTCGACAGCATTTATTATATCATCATCTGATATCTTGCCATCATCATAATCAACACTCATAGATTCATTGATAAGATTGACATTGACATCATTTACACCGAGCTTTTTTACAGCTCTTGTAACATTAGCCTGGCAAGCAGAGCATGTCATGCCTGTTATATCATAACGTTGTTTCATCTAACCTCCTTCTAACACCCATAGGGGGTGTTAGAATTACTAAACAATTTTTAGTTATTTTTGTCAAGCAAGGGTATCTAAAAATAAATAGGAGGAACTTATGAAAAGATATAGGATTTTGTTTAAAGGAAGAGTTCAGGGAGTTGGTTTTAGATATACTGCAAAGATGATAGCTGATAGATTAAATCTAACAGGAAGTGTTAAAAATTTATATAACTATGATGTAGAATCTTATGTACAAGGAAAAGTAGAGAGTATAAAAAGATTCATATATGAATTAGAAAACCAAAGATTTATTAGGATTGAATCTATTGATAAAACTGAAGTTGATCTAATAGCTGATGAAAAATCTTTTGATATAATTGGCTAACTATTGATTAACTTTTATTATAAGATATATTAAAACTATGAGTTTTAAAAATAAATTTTCAAAAGTAATAGCAAAAATAGTTAGGGCAGGCCTTAGGCTTACAAATCATAACGCCACTAGTCTGCCAGGATATGTAGCTTATAAATTAGATAAAGATATACTAGATGAGTTATCAAAAAACACCAAATTCATTTTCGTGACTGGAACAAACGGAAAAACTATGACAACTCATTTTTTGGTAAGCATACTTAAACAAAGATATGACAAGGTCTATACAAACGAATCTGGATCAAATATGATTCAAGGAATTATCACAACATTATTAGATAATCCTGCTAAGGAAGAGACAATAGCAGTACTAGAAGTTGATGAGGCTAATCTAGTTAAAATTGGCAAAAACATAAACGCTGATTATGTTGTATTCACAAATATTTTTAGAGACCAAATGGATAGATTTGGCGAAATCTATAATATATATGCTAAGTTAATTGATGGAATGAAAGTTATGCCCGATGCAAAAATAATTGCCAACGGAGATCTGCCAATATTTAATTATAAAGAAATGAAAGATTTTAACAGGTCTTACTTTGCAATAAGAGATTATTCAAAGGCTAGTGATGACTATGAGCGTGACGCAGAACTTAATTCAGATGGGATTTTGTGTCCAAACTGTCACAGCGTACTTAAATACAGATTAAATAATTATGCTTCTTTAGGCGACTATGCATGCCCAAATTGTGATTTCCATACACCTGACATCACATATAGCATAGATGAGCTTGTAAAGCTAGATGCTAATTTTTCCGAATTCATATTGGGAGAAAAAAAATACGAGGTCAATGTCGGTGGCTTATATAATGTTTACAATGCTCTAGCTGCTCTAAGTGCTGCAAAGGAGCTTGGACTTAGTGATGAAGAGATTTATGAGGGCTTAAAAAAGCAAAAAAATGTCTTTGGTAGGCAAGAAAATGTAGTTATAGATGGTAAAATTCTGACCATAAACTTAGTAAAAAACCCTACTGGTCTTAATCAGATAATAGATCTAATGATGTTAGAAGAAAATGAAATATCTCTAATTTGCCTATTGAATGACAAGTATGCAGATGGTACTGATATAAGCTGGATATATGATTCATATTATGAAAAATTAAAAGACCTAGATATAAAAGATATTTACGTTTCTGGAATTAGAAAAAAAGATATGAAAAGACGATTAGAAATAGCAGAAATATTTGACGGGGAAATTACAGAATTTGATTACGAAAAAGAAATTTTTGATGTGATTAAAAATACCAAAACAGATAATATCTATATACTATCTACCTACACAGCAATGTTAAAACTAAGGGAGGTACTAGCTTTATGAAAACTATAAATATATGCCACCTTTACGGTAATTTACTAAATACTTATGGAGATGTTGGTAATGTTATGGCTATTAGCCACGAGGCCCACAAAAATGGTTATGAAGTAAATACCAAGACAGTTACTGTAGGCGATGATTTTAATCCTAATGATTATGACTTTGTGTTTTTTGGGGGTGGCCAAGACTACGAACAATCAATAGTCCAAAAAGATCTAGGCGAAAAGGCTAGTAAAATAAAGGAATTTATTGAAAATGAAGGGGTATTACTTGCTATTTGTGGGGGTTACCAACTACTGGGCGAGTATTATTATGATGCCTATAACAATAAGATAGAAGGATTATCAATATTTCCTCACTATACTAAGAATCAGGAAAATAGTAAAAGATTCACAGGACCTATAAAAATAAAGGACAGTTTAACTGGAGATATTTACGAAGGTTTTGAAAATCATGGTGGAGTTACATTTTTATCTGATAACCAAAGTCCTTTTGGTATAGTGGTTGAAGGCAATGGAAATAATGGAAGAGATAAGACAGAGGGGTTTAGATACAAAAATACTATTGGAACCTATCTACACGGTCCATTACTTGCTCGAAATGAAATTTTATGTGAGAATATTTTTAAATTGATAGAAAAAAATGCTAAGCAAAAATAGAAAATACTTTAGTATAAAATATTCATAAATTTATTAGTTAAAAATTTTTAATTTTTTATACCAATTTAACAATAATGTAGTATAATAATATAGAAAAGAAAATACCTTTTAGGGGGAAATATGACAGATTCAAAATTAAGAAATGAACAAACCGACGAACTTTTTGAAGCAATCTTGATGTTAAAAGATGTTGATGAATGTTATAGTTTTTTTACAGATATATGTACAGCTAGAGAAATTCAATCAATAGCTCAAAGATTACACGTAGCTAAGCTTCTAAAAATAAGAAAAACATATAATGTAATTGAAGAAGAAACTGGGGCATCTACTGCAACTATCTCTAGAGTTAATAGATCATTAAATTATGGTCTAAGTGGTTATGACCTTGTTTTGGATAAGCTTATAGAAAAAGATTTAAAGAAACAAAGAGAAAATAATAAATAGAAAATAGTAAATTTCTAAGATACAATATAAGAGTTGGCTTATGCCACTCTTTTTTTGTAGTATAATTAATAGGTAGGAAGGATTTAATTATGGAATTAGAAGGATTAAATGATAAGCAAAAGCAAGCCGTATTACATAAAAATGGCCCCTTGCTGGTATTGGCAGGAGCAGGCAGCGGTAAAACTCGTGTATTAACTACGAGTATAGCAAATTTAATCGAAAATGAAAATGTAGATCCAAGAAATATTTTAGCAATAACTTTTACAAACAAAGCAGCAAATGAGATGAAAGATAGGATTTCAAATCTACTAAATATGGACGTAAGTCATTTATGGATAGGAACTTTCCACTCTATTTGTGCACGAATTCTGAGGATGAATATTGAAAAAATAGGATATACATCAAATTTTACTATCTATGATACTAATGATCAGAAAACCCTAATTAAAGATATAATAAATGAATTAGGTTATAAAGACACAATTAGTCCTAGGAGTGCCCAAAATTTAATTTCTTCTCTAAAAAATAAATCTATTAGCCCAAAAGAATTTCTAATTATAGATGGTTACTATCAGAACAAGAATGAGTATTATGAAATATATAAGCTATATGAAAAAAGAAAGTTTGAATACAATGCTCTTGATTTTGACGATTTGATTGAAAAGGTACTGGATTTATTTGCTAAAGATAAAGAAACTTTAAAGTATTACCAATACAAATTTACGTATGTATATGTGGATGAATACCAAGATACAAATAAGTCCCAATATGAACTTATAAAGTACTTTGCTGGCTACCATAACAATGTTGTAGTGGTGGGAGATGCTGACCAATCAATATATTCTTTTAGGGGAGCGAATATTAATAATATCCTTAACTTTGAGAAAGACTTTGAAGATGCTAAGCTAATAAAGCTGGAACAAAATTATAGGTCAACTTCAAATATACTAAATACAGCAAATTCTTTGATTGTAAATAATATAAATCGTAAAGATAAAAATTTGTGGACAGATAATGACAATGGTGATGAAGTTATATATAAGAGCAATTCTGTTGAAAGCGAAGAAAGTAAATTTGTAGTTGATGAGATTAAAAGCCTACAAAATCAAGGTTATGCTTTAGAGGATATTGCAATTTTATATAGGACCAATGCTCAATCTAGGTCATTTGAAGAAGCTCTTATGAAAAATCTGATTGACTATAAGGTAGTTGGTGGACTTAAATTCTATGATAGGAAAGAAATCAAAGATTTGATCTCTTATCTAAAAATTATTGTCAATCCAAAGGATGACTTAGCTTTAAAAAGAATAATTAATGAGCCCAAAAGAGGTATAGGAAATAAGAGTATTGAACAAATGGAGAAGATCGCTACTAATAACGAAATATCCATTTTAGATCTTATAAGAAATCCTCTTTATGACTATCTACTATCAGATAGACTAAAAAATTTAGCAAAAAAGTTTTACACTCCGCTAAGTGACATATTTGATAATGTGGATAAGTATAAAATAACAGATTTAATAAATGAAACTTTAGAAAAATCTGGCTACCTAAAGACCCTTGAATCTAGCTATTCTGTTGAAGATAGGTCTAGAATTGATAATATAAATGAGTTTATATCAGCTGCTAGCGAATACGAAGAAAATAATCCAGAAGATACAATTTATGATTATCTGGAAAATCTAAGCTTGATATCTGACTTGGAAAAAACTGAAGACAGTGACCAATCAGTTTACCTAATGACCATGCATGCGGCAAAGGGGCTAGAATTCCCGGTTGTTTTTGTGGTTGGCTTGGATGAAGGATTATTTCCGGGCAAAAGATCCATTGATGAAGGGAATATCGAGGAAGAACGTAGACTATTTTATGTAGGAATTACAAGAGCTAGGGAAAAGTTATACTTAACTAGTAGTCAAGTTCGTAGAGCCTATGGGAAGCCTATATATTATAAGCCATCTCGTTTTATTGACGAAATCAGAGAAAATATAAATGAATTAGAAAATTCATCAATTGGACAATTCACCTCTAAATCTTTTGAAAGAGCATCAAATGAAGATTATATGAGGGAAAAGACAAGACAATCAGTACTT
>CABTWT010000043.1 GCA_902488555.1 uncultured Anaerococcus sp. | reverse complement strand
GAGAAATTTAACAGAAGATACGGTAGAAAATAATAAGGTTAGGAAACTAACCTTATTTTTGTATGCATAATGAAAGTAAAAGATGTTATAAACAAGGCAAATGATGATTTAATAATAGGATTATCATATCTAATGGATAAGTCAAAATCATACATATATTTAAACCCAGAATCTCAATTGACAAGTGATGTAGAAGCGAAGATTCTATCCATAGAAGAAGATCTTAATAATGGAATCCCCTTACAATATGCCCTAGGCTCTTGGGAGTTTTTAGATATAAAATTAATAGTTGATAAGAGAGCTCTAATACCAAGATTTGAAACAGAAATTATAGTAGACTATATAATAAAATCTGATTTTAAAAAAGATAAAATTTTGGATATAGGAGCAGGGTCTGGGGCCATAAGCCTAAGCTTAGGCAAAAATCTGCCCGATTCTAAAGTTTTTGGAGTAGATATTAGTGAAGAAGCACTAAGTCTTTCTAATGAAAATAAAGATAATTTGAAACTTACTAATGTTAATTTTATAAAAAGTGATTTGTTTGATAATATTAGCGATAAATTTGATATTATAATTTCAAATCCTCCCTATATTAACGAAAAGGATTATCTTGCCTTGGACAAGAGGCTTTACCATGAACCAAAATTAGCCTTGTATGGTGGAAAAGATGGTCTGTATTTTTATAAAAAAATCATTGACCAAGCTAATGAGTATTTAAATGATAATGCACATTTAATTTTTGAAATTGGATATGATCAAAAGGATCCGATAAATGAACTATTGGTCAAATCTGATTTTAAAAATATAATTAATTTGAAAGATTTTAATGGGTTTGATAGGTTTATCATTGCCCAGAAAGGATAACTATGTTCGAAAATTTAGATCATATTAGAGATAATTTTAAAGACCTCGAGTTAAAACTTGCAGATCCGGAAGTTATTTCTGACATTGAAAAATACACAAAGATATCTAGAGAATACAATTCACTTAAACCAGTTGTTGAAAAATACGAGGATATCTTAAATTCTGAAGCAACAATTGAGGAGAATCAAGAATTGCTAGAAGAAACTAATGATGAAGAAATGCTTGAAATGTTAAAAGAGCAAATCAATGAAGAAAAGAAAAACCTCGAAGTTTATAACGAAGATATGAAGATTCTACTAATCCCTAAAGATCCTAACGATACAAAAGACGTAATAGTAGAGATAAGACCAGGAGCTGGTGGAGATGAAGCAGGACTTTTCGCAGGAGACTTGTACAGAATGTACAATATGTATGCTGATAAAGCAGGCTTCAAAACCGAGGAAATTGAAGTGACCACCCAGGGAGTGGGAGGCATAAAGGAAGCGACCTTTGTTGTTAAAGGTGAAGGTGCCTACTCAAAACTAAAATATGAATCAGGTGTTCACAGGGTCCAACGTGTACCAGAAACAGAATCTGGTGGTAGAATCCACACATCTACAGCAACAGTTGCGGTAATGCCAGAAGTTGACGAAGTTGATATAAAACTTGACCCAAATGACATTAGGGTGGATGTTTACAGGTCTTCTGGTAATGGTGGTCAATCTGTAAATACAACAGACTCTGCAGTAAGACTTACTCACGAACCAACAGGTCTTGTTGTAACCTGCCAAGATGAGAAAAGTCAGATTAAAAACAAAGAAAAAGCAATGAGAGTTTTGAGAGCTCGCCTTTATGAAATAGAAGAGGAAAAGAGAAACAAAGAAATTGCTGATAACAGAAAATCCCAAGTAGGAACTGGTGACAGGTCTGAGAGAATCAGAACCTACAACTTCCCTCAAGGTAGGATTACAGATCATAGAATCAATAAAACCATCTACCAACTTGAAGACTTTTTGAATGGCAATATTGAAGAAATGATTGAGGCACTAACGACTGAAGATCAAACTAGAAAACTTGAACACATAGGTGAATAAATTGTTTAATTTTTTAGCTAGTAAATTTGTAGATGATTATAAGAATGAAGATGATCCACACACTAGATTGGCTTTAATCTCTCTATCATCTATAATATCTATAGTAATAAATGTCTTGCTTAGTGCAGGTAAATTAATAGTAGGGGTTATAGCGAACTCTGCTGCAATAATTAACGATGGTTTCAACAATCTATCAGATACAATTGTGGCTATTATGGCCTTTGTGGGTGCTAAAATAAGTAGGAAACCTGCAGATAAAGAACACCCTCACGGATATGGTAGGGGAGAAGCGTTAATCACCCTACTAGTTAGTATATTAATAATGTATGTAGGATTTTCTTTGCTTTTAAATTCCTTGGGGAAATTTAAGGAAGATAATATCGTATCAATTAATTATCTAACAATGGGAGTTCTTGTCATAAGCATACTTGCCAAAATCTATATATACTTTTTAAATAGAAGATTATATAGAAACCTTGATTCAGAGCTAAATTTGAGTGTCATGATAGACTCTAGAAATGACATATTATCAACTCTTGCCATAATTATATCTTTGTATTTACAAAAATATATAAACTTTAACTTAGATGCCTTAGCAGGTGTTATCCTATCTGGTGCAGTATTTATGCCAGGTTTTAATATGTTTAGAGACACTATGAACTATCTACTAGGCCAAAGACTTAGCCCAGATGTTGAGAAAAAGCTTGGAGCTATGTTGATGGATAATCATTTTATAATTGGTTATCATGGATTAGAAATACACGATTACGGCAAAGGTCATTTAGATGGAACTGTGGATGTTGAAATAGCGCAAAATATTTCTCTACTAGCAGCCCACCAATTAATAACTGACATACAAAAAGAAGTAGAAAAAGAAACAGGAATTAGACTAAATGTACATTTAGATCCAACCTATTCCTTAATACTTAATGATAATTTAAAAAGAGAAATTGAACAATTAGAGAAACAGGCAATAAATGAATACGACGATTTCTAAAATAGATCGAAATAATATTGATAAAAAAATTATAGAAAATGCAGGAAAAATCATCAAGGAAGGCACCCTAGTAGCCTTTCCTACTGAAACTGTTTATGGCCTTGGTGCCGATGGCTTAAACGAAGATGCGTGCAAGCATATATTTGAAGCCAAGGGTAGACCGAATGACAATCCACTGATTTTACATATTTCTAATATATCTATGTTATATAATTTAACTGATGAAATAAATGAAGAATGTAAAAAATTGATGGAAAGTTGCTGGCCAGGACCTCTTACTATTATCTTTAAAAAATCAGATAAGGTTCCTAGTGCAGTTACAGCAGGGCTTGATACTGTTGCAATCAGATATCCCAAAGATGAAATAGCACTTGCCTTAATTAGTGCAGCAAACACTCCAATTGCTGCCCCTAGTGCTAACCTATCAGGCAAGCCTTCACCTACTAGAGCTATTGATGTATACCAAGACCTTAACGGCAGAATACCACTTATAATTGATGGTGGACCTTGTGATATAGGCATAGAATCAACTGTAATAGATTTAAGTGAACAAGTACCAACTATACTTAGACCAGGCTTTTATACTTACGAATACATCAAAGATATTTTACCTAATGTAAGACTGGATGATTCTATAGTAGATAGTAAAAAAACACCAAAATCACCTGGTCAAAAATATACTCACTACGCTCCAAAAGCAAAGATGGAAATTTTTGTAGGAGAAAAAGCCTCTGATGAAATACTCAAAAAGGCTATAGATGAAAAGAAAAAAGGTAAAAAAGTTGGTGTACTCATATTTGAAGACCAATTAAGTAAGTTTAAAGATTTTAAGCTTATTAGTCTTGGTAATAGAAAAGATCTTACCTATATGTCCCATGTTTTATTTACATCACTTAGATTGATGGATGATGAAAATGTTGATTTAATTCTGGCGGAGGGTGTAAGTGAAGAAGGCTTGGGTAAGAGTATAATGAATAGAATGAAGAAGTCAGCATCTTTTAATGTAAACTATGTATAGGAGAAATGAATGCAAGAACATGTAAAAATTTTGGATCATCCGGTAATTAAACACAAGATATCTATTCTTAGAGATATAAATACAGGATCAAACGAGTTCAGATCTATTATTAAAGAGATAGCTATGATTTTAGCGTATGAGGCTACAAAAGATTTAGAACTTGAAGAATACGAAGTTGAAACTCCAATAACCAAAACAACTGGATATAAGCTTTCCGGCAAGAAACTTGGTATAGTACCAATATTAAGGGCTGGTCTTGGCATGGTTGATGGTGTTTTAGAAGTATTCCCTGCAGCCAAAATTGGACATATAGGTATGTATAGGGATGAAGAGACCCTTAATCCAGTTGAATACTATTCTAAATTACCATTGGATGTTGAAAAAAGAGATATTATTGTAATTGACCCTATGCTTGCAACTGGTGGTTCAGCTTGTGATGCTATAGATAATCTAAAAGCAAAAGGATGCAATAGTATAAGACTACTAAGCATTATAGCAGCTCCAGAAGGAATAGAAAAACTTAGAGAAGCTCATCCAGATGTTGAAATTACAGTTGCACAACTTGATGAGGGATTAAATGAAAATAGTTACATTGTACCTGGCCTTGGAGATGCAGGAGATAGATTATTTGGTACAAAATAAAGGAAATATGAATGGATAAGAAAGAAATTTTACTTATAAACGGTGGTGGACCATTAAGAGGAGAAGTTATTATCTCAGGAGCCAAAAATTCTGCTCTACCAATACTTGCCGCTTGTGTTTTGGGTACTGAAGAAATAATTCTAGATGGTGTACCTGACCTTAAAGATGTTGAGATAATGATTGAAGTATTAAGACATCTTGGTAGTAAGGTGGAATATATAGGAGATGAATCCTTAAGAATAGATTCATCTGGGATAAATACTTGTGAAACTCCTTTTGAACTTATGGATAAGATGAGGGCCTCATTTGTAGTTATGGGACCTTTATTATCAAGATTTAAAGAAGCCCACACTAAGGCTCCAGGAGGCTGTAATATAGGTGCTAGACCTATAGATTTACACCTAAAGGGATTTGAGGCGTTAGGAGCAAAAGCCCTTGTAAATGATGAAGCTATATCAATAACCACCGAGGGTGAACTTATTGGTAATGAAATATACCTAGACTTCCCATCTGTAGGAGCAACACAAAATATAATGATGGCTGCTACCCTAGCTAAGGGAGAAACTATCATAGAAAATGCTGCTAAAGAACCGGAAATTGTAGATCTTGCATCTTTCCTTTCAAAAATGGGAGCAAAAATTAAGGGAGCTGGTACATCAACTATAGTAGTAGATGGTGTAGAGAAACTTACTGGAACACGTCATACTATCATTCCGGATAGGATTGAAGCTGCAAGCTATATGCTGGCTGCTGTGATGACTAAAGGCGATGTTACAATCAAAAATGTGATTGGATCACACATTAGACCAGTAATAGCAAAGCTTATTGAAATGGGTGCTAGCGTAGAAGAAATTGAAGAAGAAGATATTATTAAGGTTTCTGCAAATCAAAAGCTAAAGCCAACTAACATACAAACTCTACCATATCCTGGTTTCCCTACAGATGCTCAAGCTCAATTTATGGCCTTGATGACCATCTGTGATGGAGAAAGCAAGATTCAAGAAACAGTTTTTGAAAACAGATTTATGCATGTAGAGCAATTAAATAAAATGGGAGCTGCTATAGCAACAAGTGGAAATAGAGCTACTATTGTTGGAGTCGATAAACTCCACGGTGCTGATGTAAAAGCAACTGATTTAAGAGCAGGTGCTGCCCTTGTTATGGCTGGTTTAACTGCTAGTGGACAAACAAGGATATCTGATATTTATCACATAGATAGGGGTTATAGCAAGCTTGTAGAAAAATTTACCAAGCTTGGTGCGGATATTAAGAGAGAAACAATAGATTAAATGAAAATAGAAGGCATAGTTACAAACATAATTTATAGAAATGAAGAAAATGGCTACAACATCATTGTTGTGGAAACTTCTGATTCTGATATAACTTGTGTAGGTACTATGCCTTTTTTTGAGCCTGGAGATAATTTAGAGATTGAAGGCGACTTTACCTATCATGATAAATATGGAGAACAAATCCTTGTAAATTCAGTAAATTTGAAAAAACCTACTGGAAAAACTAGCATTATAAATTATTTGGCCAATGCAAATATAAAGGGTATAGGAAAAAAAACGGCATCAGATATTTACGATAAATTTAAAGATAAGTCCATAGATATTGTCTACAATGAACCCGATAAGCTCATAGAAATTGCTGGTATAGGCAAAAAGAAAATAGCTGATATAAAGATGACTTTAGAAGAATCTAGAGATTCTAGAAATACCATGCTATTTTTACAAGGCCTAAACATATCATATAATTTGTCTATGAAAATCTACAAACTTTATGGTAATGATGCCATAGATATTATAAAGACAAATCCCTACCAACTTATGGAAGATATATCAGGTATTGGATTTAAAATGGCTGATAATATAGGCCAAAATATGCAGATGAAGTCAAATTCCAAATTCAGGATATCTGCAGGTATTTCCTATATATTGAATTACGAATCAGAATTTAATGGACATACAGCTCTAAAATATGATTATCTGGTAGACAATGTAAGCAAACTTCTGAGAGTAAAAAAAGAAGAAGTTGTAAGAGAAATAAATGACGAAGCTATAGAGGGAAAATTATACAATGTAATCATAAATAAACAGAAATTTATTTACAAAAACTCATTATTCAAAGCAGAAAAATCTGTTGGTTTGGAACTTTCTTACAAAAAGAAGACGCCATATGCCTTTGATGTGACTATTGATGAGGACTTATCGGTATTTTCCGATGAACAGAAACTTGCTATAAATGAAGCTTTTAAAAATATGCTCTTAGTAATAACTGGAGGACCAGGTACAGGAAAGACTACCATAATAAAGGCTATAACCTCAATACTTAGGTCTAATAATCTTTCTTATGCTCTTCTAGCTCCAACAGGACGTGCTGCAAAGAGAATGCAGGAATCAACTAATGATGAGGCCTACACAATACATAGGATGATAGGAATAAGGCCAGATGATGTCGTATCTGAATATAACGAAGAAAATCCTATAGAAAAAGATTATATCATTGTAGATGAGATGAGCATGGTTGATATCTACCTAATGAAGACTTTACTTTCAGCTATATCAGGAAATACGGCTCTTATTTTGGTAGGGGATAGTGACCAATTGCCATCAGTTGGTCCTGGCAACGTACTAAAAGATATTATAGAAACTGATATAAAAACCATAAGACTGAAAAAAATCTTTAGGCAAGCAGGAGAATCAAATATAGTTATCAATGCCCATAGAATTAATAATGGTGAATATCCAATACTAAATGAGCAAGGCAAGGATTTCTTCTTTGTAGAAGCAAATCGTAATAATTTTAATGAAATACTTATTGAACTAGTAAATAATAGGTTGCCAAAGTTTTATGGAATTGATAAGGTTAAGGACATACAGATACTTTGTCCTAGCAAGAAAACTCCTTGGGGATCGGCATATATAAACGAAAATATGCAAAAAGCTATCAACATATCTCAGGATACACTTGAAATAAATAAGCAAATTTTTAAAGTAAATGACAAGGTGATGCAGATTAGGAATAATTACAACCTTATACCAGAAAACTCTATCTATGATGCAGAGGGCGTATATAATGGTGATATTGGATTTATTAGGGAAATTGATAAGGAAGATGAGAATCTAGAGGTGGTTTTTTACGATGGATCTTCTGTAAAATATAAAAAAGAAGATATAAAAGACCTAGATTTATCCTATGCAATAACAATTCATAAGTCCCAAGGTTCCGAATTTGATTGTGTGATTATACCTATGATGCAAGTAGCCCCAATGCTTTTAACTAGAAATTTATTCTATACAGGTGTGACTCGTGCCAAAAAACTTGTAGTATTAGTTGGAGATAAGCAGATTATAAAGAAAATGGTTGATAATAATTCTTCAAGCAAAAGATATACAAATTTATCATACTGGATAAATGAGATGGGGGATGTTATTGATGATTGATTGGATATTTCTTGACAAAAATATATGCTACACTTGTAAATCTAAGGAAGCAGTTGCCCATTTTTTGTGTAAGGATTGCCTAAAAAAACTGGACTATGTAGCAAATCAATTTAAAATCGATAATTACCAGGCCCATGCAGTTTATTTTTATAATGATACAATGAAAAAACTAATCGCTGACTATAAATTTAATAGGAACACCTCTCTTAGCAAGGTATTTTCTAGCATTTTGTATGATTATGGCAGAGTCCACAAGCTATTTGATGTGGATTATATCTTGCCTTCACCAAGTTCTAGACAAACAATAAATGATAGAGGCTTTGACCATATCAGGATGATTTGTGATTATTTTATTGACGATATTAATCCATCATATTTAGATAATTTTACCAAAGAGCGTAATACCAAGGCCCAACACACACTTTCTAAAGATGAAAGGTCTTATAATCTAAAGGGAGCCTTTAAATTTGATGGCGATTTGACGGGCAAGTCCGTTCTGATAATAGATGATTTAATAACAACTGGCAATACTGTAAAAGAGATGGCGAAAGTTTTAGAAAAAGCCAATGTAAAAGAGGTGACAGCCTTGGCTATCACCTCAGAACATAGATTAAATTAAAAAGTATGTTTGTAAATATGCTGTTGTAGTAGACTGATTAAATCCATATTTCCATAATAGGAATAATAGAATTACTATAAGCACCCAGAACCACCAAGTTTTATAGAATGGTTTTTCTGCTTCAACAGCTTTTCTTTCTCTAGAATTCTTGCGATTAGGGCTTTGACTTACGGTTTTCCTGTTTGCATTACTATGATTTTCATCTCTATTGTTGTCAAAAGAGTCTTTATCTTTCTTATTTTTTAAGATTTCAAAATCTTCTTCTACATCATTTTTTACATCATCAAAGTTTTCTTTAACTTCTTTTTTAGTCTTATCGAAATCTTGTTCAAGATTATCTTTTGCATTTTCGAAACTAGTTTTTAATTCTTCACTTGTATCATCAAATTTATCTTTGATACTATGAGCACTCTTATCAAAAGAATCCTTAAGGTTTTCACTTGTTTCCTTTACCTGATCTTTAACTCTGTCACTGTCTCCAGCTTCAAAGGTTCTTTTTTTATCGTCAATCATAATTATCCTCCGTACTAATAAAATACCCAATAATTAGACTTTTACTCAGTCTATTATTGGGTAGTAAATTTATTATAATTATGCTAAGGATTCTTCTTTTTCCGTTTCGTTCATATATTCATATATTTTAATGGCAATTGCCATTTCAATTCTTTTTCTAAACAATTTACAAGAATATTCATGAATTTTGTTTATGTCTCCTTTAGTCTTTCAAAGTTAATTTTTGGTTCGCCTTTGTAAAGTCCAT
>CABTWT010000042.1 GCA_902488555.1 uncultured Anaerococcus sp. | reverse complement strand
GCAACAATATCTCTAATCATTGCATATGCTTCATCAAGTTGAGTAGAAGTTTTTTGTAAATCTACTATATAGATTCCATTTCTTTCTGTGAAGATGAATCTTGACATTTTTGGATTCCATCTTCTGGTTTGGTGTCCAAAGTGTACACCAGCTTCTAGTAATTTTTTCATTGAAACTACTGCCATATATTTTTCCTCCGTTTTCTTCTTCCATCCCCTTCTTATAGATACTTAACCATCATCTGGCAACGAAGTACCTATCCAGGAATGTGTATATTTTTGTAGTACTGTAATATTTTACTATAGACTTGTTAAAATTTCAATAGCTAAAATAGGGCATCTACGAAAGTTTTTGAATCAAATTTTTCTAAATTATCAATACCCTCACCAAGGCCTATATATTTAACTGGAACATTGAGTTCATATTGTAACGGGAATATAATTCCACCTTTTGCAGTTCCATCTAGTTTAGTTAATATTAAGCCAGTGATATCTGTAACATTTTTGAATTCTCTTAATTGACTTACAGCATTTTGTCCAGTTGTGGCATCTAATACAAGAATATTTTCCCTTGTTGCTTTTCCTGCGTGGCTATCAATAGTTTTATTAATTTTCTCAAGCTCTTTCATCAAGTTTTTCTTGTTGTGAAGTCTACCAGCTGTGTCACAAATTAATACATCAACATTTTTATTTTTTGCTGATTGTATAGCATCAAATATAACTGCAGAAGGGTCTGCACCTTCCTGGTGAGCAATCATTTCTACATCTGCCCTATCTGCCCACTCCCCAAGTTGTTCAATGGCAGCTGCTCTAAAAGTATCGGCAGCAGCTAACATAACAGTCTTGCCTTCGTTTTTGAGATTATAGGCAAGCTTTCCAATAGTAGTAGTCTTACCGACACCATTTACTCCAATCACTAATATTATAGCTAGGTCATTCTCATTAATATTTAAGTCGTTGTTTAGATTATCTCTATCCAAGTGTCTGACCATTATTTCTTCAAGCAGTGGATATATTTGGTCTGGATCTTTAATCTTTCTTTCTTTTATTTCATATCGAAGGCTATCAACTATAGCAAGAGTTGTATCCATTCCTATATCGGCTGAAATAAGAATTTCTTCCAATTCCTCAAACAATTCATCGTCAATCTTTACATTTGCAGTAAATAGATTTTTAACTTGAGAGGAAAACTGGTCACGAGTTTTTACTAATCCATTCCTAATACGGTCAAAAAATCCTACTTTTTTAACTTCACTATCATTGTTCTCGAATTCTGGATTAGCTTCGTCAATTTCTTCTTCTAACAATCCTTGAGTTTCTTCTTCATTTGATGTATCCTCGTAATTCATTTCATCAAAATTATTTTCACTAGTATCTTCACTTAGTTCTTCTTCATCAAAAGACTTGATATCATCATTATCAACGTTATTAGTTTCCATATCATTTGATATAGATCCCGCTTCAAATACTAATGTTTCCTTATCTTCACGACTATCTAGCTTAAAGTTTTTGTTAGAATCATCATCTATATCATTTTCTTCAATTTCATTTTCTAGGGCTAAATTCTCGCTTTCTTTTTTTAGCTCTTCAGTCTTCTCTTTATCTTTTTTTCTTCTAAAAAAATCAAACATATACACTCCTTAATTAATAATGCTAGGGTTTAGGGCTGGGATAAAACTTGTATCCTTATACTTGTTTATAAATTTATTTCGCAAATGATTAATTGCATCGATAGTTACTTTGAGATCATAATCAAAGACTTTTACAATGATATTATACCTATGTTTGTTGTTAATTCTTGAAATCTTACAAGGGTTGGGTCCTATAATTTCAATAGATTCATTAGCAAATAATTTCTTTTTTAAGCATTCAACAAATTCTTTAGAAATATTAGCACACTTAGATCTTAATACATTTATAATTTTTACAGTAATAATATTTTTGAAAGGTGGATATGAAAAAGCTTCTCTTTCAATAATTTCGTTTTTATAAAAACTCTCATAATCATTGTTTTTTACAGCTTGAATGACAAAATTATCTGGTCTGTATGTTTGAATTATAACTCTTCCGTCTTTTTTGTCTCTCCCTGCCCTGCCAGCAACTTGAGTTAATAGCTGAAAGGTGTTTTCTTGAGCCTTAAAATCTCCAACATTTAAAGACAAGTCTGCAGATATTATACCAACTAGAGTGACATTTTTAAAGTCCAGTCCTTTGGCAATCATCTGGGTTCCAAGCAATATATCAATCTGATTATTTTTCATAGATGAATACATCATATCATAAGAATTCTTCTGATTGGCAACCATACTATCCATCCTAAGAACTCTTGCTTGTGGAAATAATTCTCTTACTTCCTCCTCTAGCTTTTCTGTCCCTGCACCAAATTCCTTAATTTTTTTGGAATGACAGACAGGACAAACCTTAGGTTGATTTGCAGTTCGTCCACAATAGTGGCAAACAAGTTTATCAACCTTTTTATGATAAGTCATAGCTACATCACAAGCTTCACATTTTACAACATAACCACAAGACCTACAAAATGTAAAAGAATCGTGTCCTATTTTATTTAAAAACAAAATGGTTTGTTCTTTATTCTTTAAGTTTTTCTCAATCTCTTCCCTTAGCCTCATACTAATAATTGAGTAATTTGATCTTTTTAATTCTTCTTTCAAATCTACAATTTCGATAGATGGCGGTCTCTTGTTAACTCTATTTTTTAAGTGTATCAACTTATATGTGCCATCTTCCACCTTATTCATTGTTTTTATTGACGGTGTTGCTGTTGCTAAGATAAGATTACAATTATTGTAAGATGACCTAAACCTTGCTATTTCATCTGTGTGGTATTTGGGGTCTTTGGAAGAAATATAAGATTGGTCATGTTCTTCATCGATAATTATCACTCCAAGATTTTTAAAAGGGGCAAATATTGCTGACCTTGCTCCAATAGCTATTTTAACTTCTCCATTATTAATCATCCTCCATTGATTAAATCTTTCCTTAGGAGTTAATCTAGAGTGAATAATAGCAATTTTTTCATCAAATCTACCCTTAAATCTTTCAATGGTTTGGGGAGTAAGTGAAATTTCAGGAACTAAAATTATTGCTTCTTTGCCATCTTTTATTGCTTTCTCTACAACTTGGAGGAATATTTCTGTTTTACCAGATCCTGTAACTCCATACAATAAAAAGTCAGATGAAGGATTATCAACTATATTATCATAAGCTCTTTGTTGTTCTTCATTTAAGATAAATTTGTCATATTTTTTATATTCTTTTGTTAGTTCTTTTTTTGATTCGATATAATAATAGTCGACAACATTTTTTTCCACCAATGAATTTAAACTAGATTTACTAGACTTTGTTTTCATCAGTATTTCTTTAACGCTTGATGGTCCATTTTCTTTCAAATATTCTATTATTTCTTTTTGCTTAATCGCATTGCCACTAATATTAATATTTGAATTGTCTACTAATTTAGCATACTGGTCATATGATATCTTTTGAGTTTTTTTAATATCATAGGAAACTAAAATCTTCTCATCATCAAGTAAAGAGATAATATCATCTTTTACATCACCAAATTCCTCCACTATCTCTTCCATTGTTTTTGGTTTTGTTAAAAACTTTGTAAATTCTCCAATATCCTCACCCTTTGATTGATAAAAGGTCTTAATATTCTTAATTTCAGTAGGCGGCATCACTCGACTTAATGAAGCTTGTATGGGTGACATATATTTTTGTGACATAAAAAAAGCTAAATCAATTAGCTCTTTTGATATAAGGGGTTTTTGGTCAATAATTTCTAATATATCTTTAGTCTCAAAATCTAGCTTTACATCATCTAAAATTTCATAAACAAAAGCAACGCTAGTTTTATTCCCTTTACCAAAAGGAACTAAAACTCTCATTGCTATGTCTATTTTTTTATTAAATTTTTCTGGAATACGATAAGTAAAAGGTCTATTTAAAAACCTACTTTTACTATCGATTATAACTTTAGCGTAAATAATCTCACCTAACTAAATCTAATATTTTATTTGCTAATTCTTCCTTAGTCATTATATCGAGGTTTATGACTTCATCTTTAGAAATAATACTTGCAATATTGGTTTCAGTGTTAAAACCAGCGCCTTCTTTCTTCAAATCGTTGGCTATAATAAAATCAGCATTTTTGGATATAAGTTTTTTATTTGCATTATCAATCAAATCATCAGTTTCTGCAGCAAATCCAATAATGGTTTGCTTAGTTTTTACTGATCCAAAATGTTTAAGTATATCAGTATTTTCGATAAATTCCATATTTAAATTGGATCCCGATTTTTTGATTTTCTTATCACTAACTTCACTTGCCTTATAATCTACAGGCGCTGCAGCCATTATTAATGCATCTGCATCACTAAAATTACTTTCTATAGCATCCTTTAACTGATCATTTGTTTTTATCTCTATTCGATTAATACCAGCTATTTCGAAAGGTTTAACAGGTCCAGATATAAGTGTTACATTGGCTCCTCTTTTTTTAGCCTCGTTTGCTATATTGTAGCCCATTTTACCTGATGAATGATTGGTAATATATCTTACAAAATCTATAGGCTCTATAGTTGGTCCAGCAGTCACTATTATATTTTTGCCAAGCAAATCTTTATTTGTGAAGTAGTCTTCCAAGTATTCTACAATCTGTTCAGGTTCTTCCATCCTACCGTCACCTATTGTATCACAAGCAAGGATTCCTGATTCTGGAGCTATGACCTTAACGCCATAAGACTTTAAAGTTTCAATATTTTTTTGAGTGGCAGGATTTTGTAGCATTTGGGTATTCATAGATGGTGCTATGATAACATCCTTGGCACAAGCTAAATACGCTGCTGTAAGGAAGTTATCTGAAATACCATTTGCCATTTTGCCAATAGTTGAAGCTGAAGCCGGTGCTATAAGCATTACATCAGCCCATTTAGGTAAATCAATATGATGAACTATATCATGGTGACCTTCCCACATATCTGAGTAAACTTCAGACCTAGCCATTGTTTCAAAAGCTAAGGGTCTTACAAATTCTGTCGCACTAGGAGTCATAATCACCTTTATGTTGGCACCCTTTTTTATAAGCCTTGAGCATAGCTCAAGATCTTTATAACAAGCTATACCTCCAGTAACTCCTAGTAAAATATTTTTTCCTTTAATCATTTCTTACAAACTTTACCTTCAACTACTTCGTTTAGGGCTTGTGTAACTGGCTTTGCCTCAAGTTTTTTAGTTAGTGGAGCAGAACCACTTACGATTCTTCTTGCTCTTTTTGATACCATCATACAGATGTCGTATCTACTTGGGCTTATTTCTGATAGCTTCTTAAAAGATGGGTTATTCATCTAAAATCTCCTTTATATCAAAATCTTCTTCTCTAAAAACCTTATGTTTTTCTGCATTAATAATCTCGTTTACAGAGTTTATAGCTGAGTTAATGTGGTCATTTATAACAAGGTAATCGTAGTACTTGATGTACTCAAGCTCTTTTCTAGCATTTTTCATTCTAACATTAATATCTTGTTCTGTTTCGGTGCCTCGCCCTACTATCCTATTTTTAAGTTCTGATAGGCTTGGTGGAGCTAGGAAAATGAAAACAGCATTATCAGTATTTTTTTTGACATTTACTGCACCTTGGACATCTATTTCAAGAACTACAATTTTACCTTCATTAATTTTTCTTTCTACGAATTCTTTTGGAGTTCCGTAATAATTGTTATGTACCTTGGCATATTCAAGAAATTCATCTTCATCAATCATTTGCTTAAATTCATCATGAGTCTTATAAAAATAACTTACTCCTTCAATCTCGCCATCTCTCCTATTTCTTGTAGTTGCTGAAACTGAATAAACAAGATTCTTTTGTGTATTCATAAGATCATGAAGGACAGTACCTTTTCCAACTCCTGAAGGACCAGATACTACTAGTAAAAAACCTTTCTTCATTACGCCTCCTTATTATAATTATTTTACTTTTAGCCTTTCTTATTACAAGTTAGAAAATAAAGTATAATAGCAAGGAGGTGAAGAAATGAGCTATGACGGAATAGTTACTAGAAAAATAGTAAATGAACTAAAAACAACACTTTTAGGAGGTAAGATTCAAAAAATAACCCAACCTTCTAAAAATGATATAGTATTTAACGTTTATTCAATGGGTAAGGCTTATAAATTGTTGCTTAGTGCAAATAACAATGAAGCTAGAATCCATTTGACTAATAAAAAATATGAAAACCCTGATGTACCCCCAAATTTTACTATGGTACTTAGAAAACATATAAACCAAGGTAAGATTGTTGATATAACACAAAGAGGTTTGGATAGAGTAGTTATCTTCTCTATTAGTTCAATTGATGAAATGGGCTTTGATACATCCAAAAAATTAATTGTTGAAATTATGGGCAAACATTCAAATATCATTTTAACTGATGATGACTATAGGATAATTGATTCAATAAAAAGAGTTAATCTTTCTATGAGTCAGGTAAGACAATTATTACCAGGTTTAAAATATGAATTCATAGAAGATAGCAAACACGATATTAGTGTAGAAGATTATGATATTAAAACTTTGGATCAAAGGTTAGCGGATACTGCCGTTCCCTATAAAATTTTCTATCAAAATTACCAGGGTTTCTCCCCTATTATAGGAAAAGAATTAATCTATAGGGCTGGTATAGAACCAAATATAAAATGGGGATTAGTAAGTGAGGATGAGAAAGCTAGACTAAATGACCTATTATATGATTTAAAAGATAGAATTATAAATGATGATCTAGAATCCTACTCTTATGAAGAAGACGGAAAAGTCAAAGAATTTCATACAATAAAATTAAGCCATCTTGCCTACCAAGAAATTCAATACAATCTGATGAGCGAATCCATAGAACATTTTTATGAATATAACAAAACCAACGATAGGTTAAATCAGCTTAAAACAGACTATATTAAAAAAGTTGATTCTCATATAAAACAAACTGAAAAGAAAATCGACATATTGAATACGAATATATTAAACGAAGAAAAACTCGCTGATTTAAGGAAGAATGGAGATCTTCTATCTGCAAATGTTCATAGAATAAAAAAAGGTGATAAGGAAATAATCGTTTCTGACTTCTACGATGCTAATAAAGAAATCACAATCAACATAGATCCTCTAAAAACACCTTGGGAAAATGCTGAGAGTTTCTATAATAGAGCTAAAAAGATTAAAAATTCAGTTGACTATGCCAAAAAGGATTTACCTAAGCAAATAAGTCATTTAGAATATCTACGACAACTAAAAGATTTTATATCAAGGACTAAAAGTATTGAAGATATAAATGATCTTAGAGAAGAGATGGTAGAAAATGGATTGATAAAAAAATCAAATAAGAAAAAAATCAAAAATACAAAATCAAAACCATATCATTATAAGACTAGCAATGATTCAGACATATATGTTGGTAAAAACTCTAAACAAAATGATTACATCACACTGAAACTAGCAAACAAAAATGACCTTTGGTTTCACGTAAAGGATGTTCCTGGGAGTCATGTAATATTAAGATCAGATAATATAAATCAAGAAGATATAGAAATTGCTTCCTATCTTGCAGCTATAAACTCATCGATTTCAAATGATAATAAGATAGATGTAGATTATACTGAAAAGAAAAATGTCAACAAGGCCAAAGGAGCTGCTCCTGGCATGGTGTATTACGAAGATTTTAAAACCATTACTGTTGACTCAAATATTAATATGGAAGATAGATATAAAGAAATATAAAAACCGGACCTTTATTTCAAGTTCCGGTTTGTTTTTTATAATTTTAGTTTACGGCTTCTTTTAATGTTTTACCTGCTTTGAAAACTGGTGCTTTAGAAGCTGGAATTTTAATAACTTCGTCAGGTTTTCTTGGGTTTCTACCTTCACGAGCTTTTCTATCTCTTGTTTCGAATGTTCCAAAACCAACTAACTGAACTTTTTCACCACTTGCTAATGTTTCAGTAATTGTTTCTATCAATGCGTTTAAAGCTTTTTCAGATTCGCTTTTTTTAAGTCCACTTTTTTCTGAAATGCTTACTAATAATTCTGATTTATTCATATTTCCTCCTATAAATCAAATATATAATTCTGTTTAACTCTATACTTGATTATACAAAACAATTTGCCTTTTTTCAAGACTTATATTAGACAAAAAGCCTAATTTTAGTCTTTTTCGTCAAATTATTTAGATATTTTTCGTAACTTTCTTTCAAATATATTTCCTTAAGCTTGATTAATAATTCATTCTCATTTTCATTATAAGAATTAATCATCAAAATCATAAACTTATCATCGAATTCAAAGACATCACTTAGCTCATCTTTTTTGCTAACATTTGCTTTTTCTATTTTTGGATCATCTATATATGCAAAATCCGATCTTATGACATCATAATTTTTGATGAGATTTTTGACATATTGGTAAAAATCATCGGAAGATTTAATCTTCTCCCTGAACCTTTTTGCTTCATTCTCATTGTCAAAAACTAGGACATCATACTTGTACATCCTGTGGTATTTTTCGTTTTTTTTGTAGTAATCCAAAATTTCACTATCTTTTATTTTGTTATGGTTTATGAAATAATCATAATGTTGCTTTCTTATAGAATCTCTATATAAAACATCACTAAAGTCATTTTCACTTAAGTCAATGGCAGTAATATTAGCCTTTAAGGAATCTTTCCCACCTAGCTGATCTTCCAAGTCATTTCTTAATTCTGCTGCCTTTGAATCATCTACTTTAATATTGTTTGCCTTTAGGTCATTTAGCATAAGTTGATCTTTAATCAAAGAATCAGTCAACTCTTCTTGTAAGATATCATTATTAGTCTTACCCTTAGCTACTTCAATATCCAAATAATCTTCGCCGTATTTTTTGCTATAAAACTTTTGATAATACTCAAGCTCTTTGGTAAATAATTCCTGACTTATAGGAACATCACCAACTACGGCTATAGAATTTTTATATTCCTTTTTATTATTACAAGAGCTTAAGCTTATTATTACAAGTAAGGCTAATAATAGCTTAGTTGTTTTTGTCTTCTTTATCTTTATCGGCTTCATCAGATTCTTCAGTTTCTGCTTCTTCCTTGGAATCAGCATTTTCTTCTGTTTCAACTTCTGTTGTTGATTCATTTTCTTCGCTGTCAGCATTTTCTTCTTCTGTACTGTTAGAATCTTCAGTAACTACATCTGCGCCATCTCTTAATTCTTGTAAGTAATTTTTGTATTTTTCATTAGCTAATAAAGTCTTGATTTGCTCTTTTGAATCTTCTGCAGATTCTTTAATATCGTTAACTTTTATGATATGCCAACCAAATTGAGTTTGAACTGGATCACTTACTTCATCTTTCTTCATTGCAAAAGCTTTTTCTTCAAATTCTTTAACCATTTGTCCTTTTGCAAATTCTCCTAAATCGCCACCCTTGTCCTTGTTGGCAGTATCTTTAGAGTATTCGCTGGCTAATTTTGCAAAGTCTTCTCCATCGTCTAATTTTTGTTTTACTTCTTTAGCAGTTTCCTCATCTTCTACTAATATGTGAGATGCGTCAACTTTC
>CABTWT010000041.1 GCA_902488555.1 uncultured Anaerococcus sp. | reverse complement strand
GTGACTGGAGTTCAGACGTGTGCTCTTCCGATCTATCTGGACCCAATAGAAGGTTGTTGTGGAATGTTCTTGTTGCAAGTATTCCCTTGGATTTTTCTGTAGGAACTTGGAATAAGACATTGTTGATTTTCTTGCCAGTTCCCTTTTGGAATATTAGATATTCACCACTTCTTGGGTGGATATCAAAATCAGTTTGGGCTATCATTTTTGAAACTATTGAGCCCTCAAGGCCTGATGCATTTATAACATATTTAGCTTCTAATTCTTTGCCATCTTCAGTTTTTACTAGGAAGTAATCATCAGTTTTTTCAATCTCACAAACACGTGAGTTTAAGAAAAGCTCAGCTCCGTTTGTAATGGCATTTTCAACTAGGGCTATAACATATTCATATGGTGAGCAAACTCCAGCTCCCTTACACCAAAGGGCTGCAATTGCATTATCAGAAACATTTGGCTCTATTTGGCGGAGCTTTTCTTGATCAATTATCTCCATATCATCTAGACCATTTTCTATCCCCATGTCATAGAGTTTTTGCAAAGTTTCTTTTTCCTCTTCTTCAAAGGCTAGGACTAAAGAACCATTTGCAAGAAAGCCAAAGTTTAATTCCTTGTTAAGCTCTTCAAATTGTTTACGTCCTGGATAGCAAATCCTACCACGAAGCTCATCATGAGGTTCTGCATAACCACCATGGACTATAGCGGAATTGGCCTTTGATGCGCCCATGCTTACGTCGTTGGCCTTTTCTACTATGGCTATATAGAGTTTATATCTTGATAAACGGCGGGCTATAGAGGCTCCAGAAACACCAGCGCCTATTATTAAAACATCATACATATATAATCCTTCTTTCTATAATAAAGCTTTAAATAAAGACTGGGCAAGTAATGTCCTATTAGGATACTTACCCAGTTTCTTATTGCTGTTACAATCTAAATTATATCAAATTAATTAGAATACCCAATTGAAGCAAAGTACAGCTATGATACCACCAACTATTGGAGCAACTACTGGAATCCATGAATAATCCCACATAGCGTCAACTTTTTTGTCAAAAGGAAGTATTTGGTACATAATTCTTGGTCCAAGGTCACGAGCAGGGTTAATTGCATAACCTGTTAGTCCACCTAGAGACATACCAACTGATACTATAAGACCGTTTACATAGATGAAGTTCATTCCAACATCGCCAGCGCCTGCTACATTACCAAAACCAAGGATAGCAAAAACTAATACAAATGTTCCAACCATTTCAGATAGGAAATTTCTACCTGTGTTTTTGATTGAAGGAGCTGTACAGAAGCAACCGCGTACTATAGCTGGGTCAACTTCACAAGTATCATTGAAATGATCTTTGAATAGTAAATAAACTAACAAAGCACCTAGCATTGCTCCTAGCATTTGGCCAAGTATATAAGTTAGTACTGTATTCCAAGCTATATCGCCTTTAAAAGCAAGGGCAATTGTCAAAGCTGGGTTAAAATGTGCACCACTCATTGCGCCAAATATGGTAGCTGGAATCATTACTGCAAGACCCCATGCCAAAGTGATTTGAACTGGACCTGCACCAGCCATTCCTGACTTACGTGTAAGTACGTTAGCAACAACTCCATCACCTAATAAAATAAGTAAAAAAGTGCCTACAAATTCTGCCACAAAAATATCTCTCATAATAACCTCCTTAGTTAAAGACAGAGAGCGAGTGTACAAAAAATACAACCCGCTCTCGTTCTTTAAAATATTTTATTGTGGAAACCTTTTCTAAATTAATTATATCATCTTTTAAAAAATAATACAATAGTCAAGAAAATATATTTGCATTCTTATGACTCCTTTGGATTAGCAGATAGATATGTTTGTTAAATATTTGTTATTTATGGACAAATGCTTGCATATAGGATAAAATAAGTTTTGTATATGAATACAATTACTATTTTGGAGGAAGTAATGAAAATTAAGAAATTTATGACAGGTGTTTTAGCACTATCTCTTACAGCTGTATTAGCATCTTGTGGGGGAGATACTAACAAGGCTGAAGAAAAACCAGAACAAACAACAGAAGAAGCTACAACAGAGGAAACTGCAGCTGAAGAGACTGAAGAAGAAACAGAAACTGAAGATGCAGATACTGAAGAAAAAGAAAACGACAAAGGCGAAGCTAGTGAAACTCCAACAGGTGAAACTGTTTCTGTAACAATGGTAACAGACTTTGGTGGTATCAATGATAAATCATTTAACCAATCTGCTTACGAAGGATTACAAGGGGCTGAATCTGATGGAACAGCAACATTTGACTATATCGAAAGCCACAAAGATTCTGACTATAAACCAAACCTTGAATCAGCTCTAGATTCTGAATCAGACATCATCCTAACAGTAGGATATGCTCTATACGAACCAACAGTTGAAGCAGCAAAAACAAATGAAGATCAAAACTATGTAATTATCGATAGTGATAACCAAGAAAACCTACCAAACCTTGTAGGTGTTGGTTTTGCTGACCACCAAAACTCATTCTTAGTAGGTTACATTGCTGGTATGATGAGTGAAACTAACAACGTTGGATTTATCGGTGGTATGGAAGGCGTTGTAATCAGTAGATTTGACTATGGTTTCAGAGCTGGTGTAGAACATGCTGCTCGTGAAAAAGGTGAAGATATTGAAGTTCAAGTTCAATATGCAAACAGCTACTCTGACCAAGCTGCAGGTAAAAACATTGCTGACAGAATGTATCAAAACGGAGCTGACGTAGTATTCCACGCTGCAGGTGGTGTAGGAATTGGTGTTATTGAAGCTGCAAAAGAAAATGATAAATGGGTAATCGGTGTTGACCGTGACCAACAAGAAGAAGCACCAGATAACATGTTAGTTTCAACAATCAAGGGTGTAGGCGATGCAGTTAAACTTATCATTGATGACTACCAAATAGGTGAATTCAAGGGTGGAGAAACTGTAAGATTTACACTTGCAGATGGAGATGCAGTAAGCATAAAATATGCTGACAATGGCCTAGTTACAGATGAAATTAAAGAAAAAGTTGAACAAATCAAACAAGATATCATCGATGGCAAAATCGAAGTCCCACAAAACGAAGAAGAAGCTATCGAAATGGGATACATTGAAGCAGAATAATTAAGTAAAGATTTAAAAGACCTCTTTTGAGGTCTTTTTTTCGCATTAAAGATTAATTTGCAAAAAAGTTATGCGTAATAGAGTATTTTATTAGTTTTTATCTACAATAATTATCGATAATGTGTTAAAATAAATAAGAGTATAAATTTAGCGAGGATATTATGGATAAACAATACAAGGATAATCCTGTAGTATCTATGAGAAATATTACCAAACGTTTTGGAGACAATGAAGTTTTAACTGACATTAACTTTGATCTTCACAAATCTGAGGTTCATGCTCTTTTGGGAGAAAATGGGGCTGGTAAAACAACTCTGATGAATATTTTGTATGGAATGTTCCCTCCGACTAGTGGGACAATCTCTATAAATGGAGAAAGTATTCCAAATATGACTCCTAAAAAAGCCATAGATGCAGGAATTGGTATGGTTCACCAGCACTTTATGCTAATAGAACCCCTAAGTGTTACAGAAAACATTATCTTAGGTCATGAAGACGACGATGGTCTATTTCTGGATAGAAAAAAAGCCAAGGAAAGAATCCAAAAACTTTCTGATGACTATGGACTAAAAATAGATCCAGATGCCAAAATTGAAGACATATCTGTGGGCCAACAACAAAGAGTAGAAATATTGAAGGCCCTATATAGGGGAGCTGATATACTAATATTTGACGAGCCTACAGCTGTATTAACTCCACAGGAAATTAATGAATTTATAGAAATTATTAATAAATTAACTGAGCTTGGAAAATCGATTATTATCATAACCCATAAACTAGCTGAGATAAAGGCTATGGCTGATTATTGTACAATTATCAGACGTGGTAAATATATAGACAAGCTAAGGGTTGCTGAAATTGATGAAAATATTTTGGCCGAAAAAATGGTTGGTAGAAATGTAAGCTTCAAAGTAGACAAGGCAATTCAAGAGCCAGGTGGAGTTGTTCTTAAGGTAGAAGACTTATGGGCCAAGGATAAGAGAGGCATAGATATACTTAAGGGTCTTGATCTAGAGATTAGGGCTGGAGAAATCCTAGGTATAGCTGGTGTTGACGGTAACGGCCAAAGTGAGCTTATTGATTGTTTGACTGGTATGGCAAAATCAAACCGTGGAAGCATAACTTTAAATGGAGTTGATGTTACAAACAAAGATCCTAGGACTATTATAGATTCTGGCATGAACTCAATCCCAGAAGATAGGCAAAAAAGAGGCCTTATTTTGGAATATCCTATAAAGGATAATATGATTTTAGAAAATGTTAGCAAGGAACCGTTCTCAACAAAGGGCAAGCTTAATTTCAAAAACATAGACAATAATGCCAAAGACTTGGTAGAGAAATTTGATGTTAGACCAAATGATATTAATGAAAAAGTTATGAGTTTATCTGGTGGTAACCAACAAAAGGTAATAATAGCAAGAGAGATTGCAAACAACCCAGATGTACTAATAGCATCTCAACCAACACGTGGACTTGACGTTGGAGCAATAGAATTTATTCACAAATATCTTGTGGATTTGAGAAATAATAACAAGGCAGTCTTGCTCATTAGTTTTGAGCTAGACGAAGTAATGGACTTGTCAGATAGGATTTTGGTAATTTATGATGGCAAAATCGTAGGAGAAAAAATCCCTAGTGAGACTGATGAGTTTGAAATAGGAAGATTAATGGCAGGTGGAAAATGACAGATACACAAATAAAAGCAAAAAGAAAACTTGCCTTAAGCAATTCGAAATTTTTGTTTACACTGGTTTCCATATTTATGGGACTTTTGCTAGGAGCAATAGTAATAGGAATATCTGGTTATAATCCACTTGAGGCCTATGGTGCTCTTGTTTCTGGTGTTATAAAGACACCTAGAAATATAGGCTGGGCAGTTGTATATTCTACACCAATAATACTTACAGGTCTTGGTGTATGCTTTGCCTTTAAGACAGGTCTTTTCAATATGGGGGCTGAGGGTCAATATATTGTAGGAACTATAGTAGGATTTATGGTTGCTTACGCTTTGCCGCTTCCTCCAATCATCCACCCAATAGTAGCTATTATTTTAGCAATGGCTGCAGGTGCCTTATATGGAGCAATAGCTGGTTTTATAAAGGCGAAATTTGGCATCCATGAAGTAATTTCGACAATAATGTTAAACTGGATAGCATTTTATTTCCAAAACTTTATAGCCTATAAGTACCAAAAACCAAATGCTTTTTCTACATTTGATATCTTAGATAGTGCCAAGGTTACATTGTTTAAGGATTCATACAAAAACTTTGGACCATTTTTCAGCAAATTTTTCAAGGCACCAGTGCATCTTGGAATAATACTTGGCATCCTTGCGGTAATTGCTGTGTGGTATATTTTAAACAAGACTGTATTAGGTTATGAACTAAAGGCTGTTGGACTAAACAGGGAAGCAAGTGAATATGGTGGAATAAACTCTGGTAATAAAATTATCCAATCCATGGCTATATCTGGGGCTATATGTGCTCTTGCTGGTGTTTGTCAAGTACTAGGATACACATACTGCCTATCAGTTTTATCTGCTATGGATAACTACGGTTTTGATGGACTTGCTGTAGCGCTTCTAGCAAGCAACAATCCAATTGCTGTAATATTCTCAGGTCTATTTTTTGGATCTTTAAAATATGCAGGTAGCAACTTGCAAAGAGTTCTTGGAGTTCCAACAGAATTAATCAATATTATCATAGGTACTATTATCCTATTTACAGCTGTTCCACTTATCTTTAGAATTATAAAAGCTAGAAGAAAAATGAAAAAAGCAGAAAAAAATGCTAAGCGTGAAAGTGACAAATTTGTTTATGAAAAAACAAATAAAGAAAGTCAAATAGAAGAAAAAATTCTAGTTAAAGAAGATGAGACGGATAAAATTCCTGTAAAAGATCCTAATGAGGATTTTGATAACAAGGAAAGTAATAATAATCCAAATATTATAAATGAAACTGGCGAAGAGATTAAGATTAGAAAAGTAGAAAGTGAGGAGGAGTAGATGAATTTAGTAATGTTAGCACTCATATTGGGAAATACATTTTCAAACGCTGCTCCTGTGCTTTTGACAGGCCTTGGTGGCATGATGAGTGAAAAATCTGGTGTTGTAAACATAGGTCTTGAAGGAATGATGACAATAGGAGCCCTTGTTGGGGCAACTGTCGGCTATAACGTGGGTAATCCATGGATTGCCTTTATTGCAGGTGGCCTTGCTGGAGCTGTATTTGGTCTAATTCATGCTATTATTTCAGTTAGTTTTGCGGGAGATCAAACTATATCAGGTATAGCTATCAATACCTTAGGACCTGGTTTGGCCCTATTTTTGGCAAGATTGTTTTTTGATGGTGCTACACAAACACCTTCAATTCCATTAGAAAATAAGATTCCTAGATTGTTTAGATTACTAAGTAGCAATCAAATTTTCTTAAATATTTTCGGACAATATGCAACTGTTTATATAGCTATCATCATGGTTCTTGTTCTATACCTATTTTTGTACAAGACAAAATGGGGGATTAGACTAATAGCTGTTGGTGAACACCCAAAAGCAGCAGAAACTTTAAATATACCTGTAAAGAAAACTAGATATCTAGCAGTAATATTCTCTGGATTTATGGCTGGTTTGGGTGGTGCAAGTATGTCACTTGCAGTAGTAAGTTCTTTCTCACCAACCCTAATCGCAGGTCAAGGTTATATAGCTCTTGTAACAGTTATATTTGGTAACTGGAAACCACAAGGTGTCTTAGTTGGTTCACTATTTTTTGGACTTGCAGAATCAATAGCAACATATCTTGGTGGATCAAACCTAGGTGTTCCAATAGAATTTATTTCTATGATTCCATATATTGCAACTTTATTGATACTAATTATCTTCCAAAGAAAGTCAAAAGCTCCAAAAGCTTCTGGTAAACCATATCTAAATCTTGATAATATTTAGAATTTTAAAATATAAACTCTACAAAGGGTTTATATTTTTTTATTAATGATGTATATTATAATATATATACCTATATTGAGGAGAATCAATGTTTTGTTCTAATTGTGGGGCAAAGGTTGATGACAGTGCTAGATTTTGTCCTGTTTGTGGCAATAAACTTGATAAAATCCCTATAGATAATCCTATAGAAAAAGAGATTGAAACAAGTGAAGAAGACAATCTAATAGGCAGATCAACCTACGAATCCCTAAATACTAATGAAAATTTAATAAAAAATCAAGAAGACAGTAATAAAGATAGTAGCGAAGTTAAATCTAATAAGTTTAAGGAAATTTTCTCAGCCTTTAAAGGAAAAAACAAGGCCGTAGAGGAAAAAGCTGTTCAAGATGAGAAAACTCTTGAAGAAACTCCTATAGATTCTGAATCTGATCAATCAGAATTTAGAAATAATACTCCAGAAGAATCCTTGGAGCAAAGAGTGGAATTTGAAGAAGAAATTCCTCCAGCTTATTATGGGTACAATCCAACTGATGATAGGAAAAGCAAGGATAAGAGGAGAAAGAATACAGGAGAAGTAAATAGCTCGGATTCCAGAGAAGTCCTAAGCCAAAGAAGCTTTGAAAGTTCAAAGCAACCAGTTTCTTCAAATAATCAAAGTTTAGCAAATTCTCATAATACTAATGATAATCCTAGTGTGGAAAATTCACCTACTATTGACAACATACCAAGTGAATATGTAGAAGCTAGGATTGCTAATCTCCTAAAGAAAAGTTCTGAAGACTCTGATAAGAAAGCGGCTAGGTCTGGTAACCTTGCAGCCTTGATTAGAAGTCATCAAAGTTCTAACGATGCTTATCAAAAGACTTATTCTCAAAATAATACTTATCAAGAGACTTATAATCAAAATAACATTCAAAGTATACCAGAAAACCAAACTTATGAACCTAGCATAAATGAAAGCCAAGAAGTCAAAAGTGATAAAGAAGAAACTGACGATAAGCAAGGATTTAAATTCAAGCCAATTTATCTGTTACCAATCTTATTATTAGCTCTTGCTATTGTTATTGGTTATTTATTTATGAATAGAAAACCAAAAGATGTAGAGGTAGATTTAAGCAATTATATTGATGTAACTTATACAGGTGACAATGCTAGTGCATCGCCAAATGCATCTCTTGATACTACAAAACTTCTAAATGATTTTGCTAGCCAAATTCAATATACAAACAAGGATAGGAAGAATGATCAATACGGATCAGCTGCCAACCAATTTGTAGAAGAATTAGCTAGTGCAACGACCTTCCAATTCTCAAAAGATTCTAATCTTTCAAACGGTGAAGAGATAACGGTTGTGGCTAATGTGTCAGACCCAAGCCTTGCAGATGATTACAACGTATTATTTGCAAGCACAATGAAATCTGTAATCGTAGATGGACTAAATGTAGAAGAATATATCGATCCATTTAACTATATTGATATAAACTTCCAAGGGGACGATCCAAACATAAGTCTAACAACAAGCCTAACAGAAGACGCACCAGAATATATGAGCCAGCTAGAAATTATGCCAAGCAAAACTAGCGAATTAAAAGCTGGGGAAGAAGTAAATATTACAATAAACTTAAATGAAGAAGAAATATTTAATAACTACCAAGTAAGATTAAGTCCACTTGATAAAACCATCACAGTTCCAGGAGAGCCAAGTGACCAAAAGGATGAAGAAGAGGACAAGGAAGCTAGCGAATCTAGCGACGGTTATATAGCCAGTGTAGACAATCTAAGTGAAGACTTACTAAATATATTAAAAACAAACTCTGGAACCTTGATAAAAGAAACATTCAACGAAAGAACATTCACACAAATTGAATCAATGAACTATCTTGGCGCAATCACAGGAACAGATTCAAATAGTGAAGATTTAAAAAATAGAGTTATGTTAGTATATGAAATCAAGGCAAATGAAGATTATGAAGGACTCTACAAAAATCAATACACCTACTATTCATTTGTAGAATACCAAAATGTTAAAGGCGAGAAAGATCAAGACGGTAAATTCTATAGCCAAGGTCCACTAACAACAGATAATGAAATCTTCCACAAATTCTTTGTGGCTGACGATTATACTTACTATGAAATCCCATACTATGGTTTTGGATTCCTAGAAGAGGTCATAGCTAGAATAAACAACTCATTATCAGGGTTAACAATAGACGATTCCATAGCTGTTGACCAATCAAACTACTTCACAAAGACAGATGGAGTAGCAAACGAATATCAAGGCAATGACACTAGACTAAGCCTAAGAGAAGACGGAACTTTAAAATATCAAAAAGATAACAGAGTCCATCAAGGAAGCTGGCAAGAAAATGGAAACGAAATAAGCCTAACAATACAAGGAGTAAACGTAGATACTCCAATAAATGCTACATTTGAAAATGGAACATTAAACGTAAGTGAACAAGGCGAAATGAGTGGCCAAACATTTAACAAAATGCAAGCATTTTAGAAAAAAACCTGCAATCATAAGTGAACTGACCCCTTAAAGTTGGACCAACCAACTTAAGGAGGTCAGTTTTCTTATGGCAAAATATAGTACAGAATTTAAATATAAATTAGTTAAAAGATACTTAGAAGGTAACGAAAGTTATGAGTCTTTG
>CABTWT010000040.1 GCA_902488555.1 uncultured Anaerococcus sp. | reverse complement strand
TTTCTTATTATATACATATAATCTTCGTTTGACGTACCGGTTATGAGCCTTTCGGCTCTTAACAGTTCTCTGGATTCGCTATGCTCATCTCAGAGATTTCAGATGCAAGCATCTGAAACCGCACGACGGACTGCGTCCAGGGTTCGAGTCGCTGGAGGCTCACCAAGTAATAAGCCGTCCGCTAGCTTTAGGACCACCCTTTGTAGGGTGCCTTTCTTATTATATACATATATGTTTCGTTAAACCTACCTATCATGAGCTTTAGTTAATTACGCCTATTTTAAATCACTTTAGTACTCTTTGTCCATCAAAACTTGTCATCCTCGTGGGTGTGATAACGAGCGTTGGATTTATTTAGAATCTTATAATTTTTCTATTAAACGTATACATTATTTTAATCTTACTTCTTCTTACTTTTCTTTATTTATCTATTATTTGCTATAATGGTTAGTAGATAAGTGAATTTTTGGAGATTATTATGACAGATATTAAAAAGAATGAGACTATTGGGGTTTTGGCGGCTTTTTTCTGTGAAACTCTTTACGGTTTATCTTACATTTTTACAAAAAAAGCTACTCAATCAGCGACTACTTTTGCTCTTTTGGGGTGGAGATTTTTGATTGGGGCTATTGTAATGACTTTATTTGTTTTGTTTAAAGTTATTAAGGTTGATTTTAGAGGTAAGTCTATTAAGGAACTTCTGCCTGTTGCTTTATTTTCCCCTTGTATTTATTACATAGCGGAAACTATTGGTATTGATCATACAACAGCTTCTGAAAGTGGAATATTTCTGGCCTCTATTCCTATAGCTTCTCTTATTGCATCAAGTTTGCTGTTAAATGAAAAGCCTAGTAAAAGACAAGTTACTGGTATAATTGTAACTCTAATTGGGGTATTGATTACTGTTTTATCTCTTGGCTTATCGTCAAGTTTTTCTGTGATTGGATATTTGTTTTTGCTTATTGCTGTTATCTCCTATGCTTTATATAGCGTTTTTGTTAGCAAGGTCAAAACTTACACAGAATCTGAGATTACTTATATGATGCTTATTTGTGGAGGCTTATTTTTTACCATTCTTGCAATAATAGAAGCTTTGTATAATAGGAGTTTCCAAACTCTAATAAGTCTTCCGTTTAATGACAGGAGCTTTTTGATTGCGATTTTATACCAAGCTATAGGCTGTTCTATTTTGGCCTTCTTCTTATCCAATATGGCTATTACAAGGATTGGCGTTAATAGAACATCTTCTTTTATAGGGGTGTCTACAGCAGTTTCTGTTCTTGCAGGGATTTTGATACTAAATGAGGGATTTGAGCTTTATCAAGTCCTTGGAGCTATTGTAATTATGGTGGGAGTATACATAGCTAATATTAGTAAATAGCTGTTTAAAAATAGCTGAAAAATTGTATAGTTATATTATTATATTATATAAAAATTACTACTTTATTTGAGTAATAGATTGGAGGTTTTATGAAAAAATTTGGCAAATTTATCTTAGCCTTACTTATTGTAGCTGGTGTTGGATACACAGGTTATACAATAGGTGGCAATATGGGTGGTGTTTCTACTGAAGATAATAGGGATAGTGAACATATTGCCGATATGCAAGGACTTAAGGCATTATTAAAACAAAATTATTTATATGATTTTACAGATGATCAAATATATGAAGGTTCACTAAAAGGGATGTTTGCAAACCTAGGTGATCCTTATACTTCTTATTATTCACCAGATGAGTTCTCAAAACTTATGGAAACTTTAAATGGTAGATACCAAGGTATTGGTGTTTCTGTCCAAGCTAGCAAGGAAGGATATATAAAAGCTATTTCTGTTTTTGATAATTCTCCTGCCAAAGAAGCTGGTATTATGCCTGGTGATTATATAACAAAGGTCAATGGAACTGCTTTTGGTGCAGATCAGCTTGAAGAAGCCGTTGCAGAAATCAAAGGTGAACCAGGAACTAGTGTTAATTTGACTATCCTAAGAGTGGAGGAAAATTCTGCAAATTCTAAGGAGTTTGATGTTAAGGTTGATAGGGCTGATGTAAATGTAGATACTATTGATGATGATATTGTAGAAATCGATGGAAAGAAAATTGGCTATATTCATATAATGGCATTTGATGATGTGACTTGGAATGACTTTTCTGAAAGCTTTAATAGACTTAAGAGCCAAGATATTGATGGGCTTATCCTAGATGTTAGAAACAACCCAGGTGGTGCCTTGGATGTAGTAATTAATATAGCGGATAATTTCCTTGACGAGGGAACAATTGTAACTACAAAGGAAAAAGATGGCAGTGAAACTGTTGAAAAGAGCAACGGTGACTTTGATGACATACCACTAACCATCATCCAAAATGAAAACTCAGCATCAGCTAGTGAAATCCTTGCGGGAGCTCTAAAAGATCGAGGAAGAGCTAAGGTAGTCGGCACCCAATCTTTTGGAAAGGGAGTTGTTCAAAAAATCTTCAATCTTCAAAATGGCGCTGGTGCTAAAATCACTATAAGTGAATATTTCACACCAAATGGAACTCAAATTAATAAGGTTGGTGTTAAACCAGATATCGAAGTTGAAGCAGACGAAGATTTTGATATAAGCAAAAAAGACTTAGCAAATGATAAGCAATTTATATACGCACTCAATGAGCTTTTAGAAGAAATTAAATAGGTGTTGATATGTTTTCCTATAACGATACAGAAAAAAGGCTCAATGACCTTAAACATTTGCTAGATCAAAAGAAAGTAAATGAACTATCAGATCTTCTTCGCAGGACCAACCCAATAGATATAGTTGAATTTATAGAAGAGTTACCAGCGGAAGAAGCCCTTATAGTATTTAGGCTTCTAAAAAAGGAAGACTCTAGAGAAGTATTTGCAGAGCTTGATAGCGAAGATAAGGAAAAGCTACAAGCTGGACTAAATGATACAGAGTTTAAGGAACTTCTTGACGACTTAAACTTTGACGATATGATTGATACCTTAGAAGAAATGCCCGCGGCAGTTGTAGACAATATCTTAAAGGCATCAGATGATCAAACAAGAGAACTTGTAAACGAGTACTTGCAATTCCCAGAAGATTCTGCTGCAAGTCTAATGACGACCGAGTTTGTAGAAGTAAGCCCAGAAACAACTGTTGGCGAAACTCTAGCATATATAGAGGAAGTTGGAAAAGATAAGGTAACCGTCTATACTTGTTATGTAACAAGTCCCACAAAAGAACTTTTGGGATATGTATCACTTAGGATGATTGTAACAAGTGATTTGGATGTGAAAATAAAAGAATTGATGTATGAGGACGTTATTACTGTTGAAACCACAGAAGACCAGGAAGATGTAGCTCACAAATTCCAGAAATACGGTTTTACGGCTTTGCCAGTAGTAGACCTAACCAATAAGCTTGTTGGTATAATTACAGTTGATGATATCATGTGGATTATAGAACAAGAGGCAACAGAAGACTTCCAACTTTTGGCAGGTACTTCACCAGAAGAAGAAGATTACTCAAAGATGAGTCCTTGGGACTTGGCCAAAAACAGGATTCCTTGGCTGATGTTTTTGATGATATCGGGAGCTTTTACATCGACAATCCTAAAAAGATACGAGGATGTAATCCAAACTGTTATAGCTTTAAATATGTTTATACCAATGCTTACAGGTTCTGGTGGTAATGCCGGAAGCCAAGCATCAACCCTTGTCATCCGTGCCATGGCAACCCATGACATAGAGCCAAGTGATTGGGCAAAAGTTGTTCTAAAGGAAATATCGGTAGGTTTGATATGTGGAGCAATCTTAGCCTTTGCTGCATTTTTAAAGTGCTATTTCTTTGATAAGGTTGCTATAAATGTTGCTTTTGTAGTAGCTCTAACCATTCTTTCGATTGTAGTAATTGCAAAGGCAATAGGATCCTTGCTACCAATCATTGCAGAAAAATTGGGAGCAGATCCAGCAATTATGGCAAGTCCACTTATAACAACAATCGTAGACTCACTGGGACTGATCGTTTATTTTAATATAGCTCAAATGATCTTACCAGGACTAGGTGTCTAGAAGGAGGATAGGATGTATAAGTACAAATCAACAGAAGATAGAATAAGGGAACTATCCTATCTTCTAGAAAAGAAAAGATCTAATGAACTATCCGAACTTCTAAGAAGAACAAACCCAGTAGATATAGTAGAATTTTTGGAAGGCTTGACAGCCGAAGAGGCCTTGGTCGTATTTAGGCTTTTGAAAAAAGATGACGCAGTTGAAGTATTTGCTGAGCTTGATTCAGATCAAAAGGAAAATTTACAAAAAGCCCTAAATGAAAATGAATTTAAGGCCTTACTAAGAGAACTAAATTTCGATGATATGATCGATACCTTAGAAGAAATGCCAGCTGCATTGGTTCAAAGAATACTAAGGTCTTCTGATGCAGAAACTAGAAATCTGGTAAATGAATATCTCAAATTTCCAGAGGATTCAGCTGGTAGCTTGATGACCACAGAATTTGTGGAAATCAAAGCATATATGACAGTAAGAGAAGCTCTAGCTCATATCAAAAAAGTTGGCAACGATAGTGTAACAGTATATACTTGCTATGTCACAAGCCCTACAAAACAACTCTTGGGTTATGTGTCACTAAGGTTAATTGTAACAAGTCCACCAGATACTATAATTGAAGACTTAATGTATGAGGATGTAATCACGGTTCAGACCACAGATGATCAAGAAGATGTAGCACGCAAATTCCAAAAATATGGATTTACTGCCCTACCTGTAGTAGATAATACCTATAGACTAGTTGGTATAATCACTGTAGATGATATCATGTGGATTATAGAACAAGAGGCAACAGAGGACTTCCAACTCATGGCTGGTACCAGACCAGATGAGGAAGACTACTCAAAAACAAGTCCTTGGGACCTTGCCAAAAATAGGATACCATGGCTAATGTTTTTGATGATATCAGCAACATTTACATCAACCATACTAAGAGGTTATGAATATGTTCTCCAAGCAGTGATAGCTTTAAATATGTTTATACCAATGCTTACAGACTCAGGGGGAAATGCTGGAAGCCAATCATCAACCCTAATTATCCGTGCTATGGCAACCCATGATATTGAGCCAAGCGATTGGGCTAAGGTAGTTCTTAAAGAAATCTTAGTAGGCCTAATATGTGGACTAGCCCTAGGCATAGTGGCATTTTTAAAATGCTTTTTCTTTGACAAGGTAGGCGTGCAAGTTTCTATAATAGTAGGCATTACCATAGTTGGAATAGTGGTAATGGCTAAGACTGTAGGATCTCTACTTCCAATCATAGCAGAGAAATTTGGAGGAGACCCTGCAATAATGGCAAGCCCACTAATATCTACTATAGTAGACTCCCTATCATTAATTGTTTATTTTTCAATAGCAAAGATGTTGATAGGCGGCCTATAATAGTGCAAATACAAGAAGAACCACATTTGCTGGTTCTTTTTTAATGTTTGTCTTGAGAACAATATTTGCCATAACAAAAGCTTTAAAATATAGTATATGTAGAAAGAAGGGATTTATGGCTTATAGCGAAGTATATAAAATACCAGAAGTAATGTGCGATAAAGACGGAAATCTATCAATAAGAAACTTAGTTAGTTTGATGGGGGAAGTCCTAATTTGCCATTCACATATTATAGAAAAAGACATAGATATGACTAGACTTAGGTGGATAGTATATTCTTGGGATGTTGAATTAGAAGAAAAAATTGAAGCAAATGACCAGATAGAAGTTACTAGCTTAGTTTTGGGTATGAATAAGTTTTATGCTTATCGTAATGCTTACATCAAAAGAGATGGAAATATGATAGCAAAGGCCTATGGGGTCTTTATGCTAGTGGATATAGATAGGATGCGTCCTATAAAAATGAGCAAAGACCTAATAGCGGCCTACAAAATTGACGATATGATTTATGATAAAAATGATTTGAAATATAGGGATGATTTTGATAAGTCAAAGGAAATTATGGTAAGATATACTGACATAGATAAAAATCTTCACGTCAATAACGCAGTATATTTTGATTATATATGTGACCTATGCAAGCTAGATACAAAAGATTTGACATTTTTTAATATAGTTTATAAAAATGAAATCCGAAACAAGGATTCTGTTTTGGGAGAATTTGTTGAAAATGATGGAATTATAGATTTTAGATTAAGATCTGTAGAAGATAATACAATTTACACATACGGAAAGATTAGAAAAAATGTATAAAGAAGGATATGGAAATATAGCAAATAAAGATAAAATAATATCATATCTTGAAGAAGGTTATAATAATAATCCTGGCAATTGGGTTTTACATTCTTGGATTATAGGTCAAACTGCCAAAAATATGGCAAAAGACTTAGGGCTGAATCCAGACATTGCCTTTGCTTGTGGAGCCTTACATGATTTGGGAAAATCAGAAGCTTTAGACAATGCGGCACATTTCATAAGAGGATATAAGATTTTAAGATCTGATTCCTACTTTTTTCCTGCAAGAATTGCCCTAAGCCATAGTTTTCAGATAAAAAATGTAGATGCTTATGTGGGAGATTGGAATGTAAGTGATGAAGAAAAAGATTTTGTAAGAGATTTTCTAGCCTATAATGATTACAATGATTATGATTTATTGATTCAACTTCTGGATGGTCTGATAAAGACAGAATACCTTGGCATAGAAAAAAGAGCCCAGGGAGTTTTGGAAAAGCATGGATCTAACCCATATTTTGAAGATAGGAAAAAAAGACTTTATGAGCTTGAGGAATATTTTCAAAAAAAATTAACAAAGCCAATAGAAAAATATATGCCTAGGGAAAGGTGGTACAAATTTCCTTATAATCTTTATAGAAAATAGGAATTACCATTGCAAAAGTCTTATATTAACGTATATTATAAATGAATTTATTTTACCATATTGGGGAGGTTTTTACCTCCTCTTTTTTTGTGCAAATTTAGTCTGGATTTTTAAGAAACTAGTTAAGAAAGTAAATTTGATTTAGTTATATAATTAGATAAAGTATTAAAGAAATATGGAAGAAATTGCAATCTATTATCAATGATATGGAAATATCAACAACACTATGGATAATAATTCACTAATGTTAATAAAAAACCATTAAAGCTATTGACAAAAGGAATTTTAAGTAATAGAATAACAGCAATATATAGAATATATATTAGGAGGACACAAAATGAAAATGAAAAGAATATTCTCCTCACTAATGGCTTTAGGTTTAGCAACTAGCCTTGCAGCTTGTGGTGGTGGAGATAATACTGAAAAACAAGAAGATGTAAAAAAAGAAGAAAGTCAAAGTAGCGAAGAAACTACTAATGAAGAAACTGATGATTCTGAATCTATTGATGATTCTGCTGATACAGATGAAAACAAGGATGAAGAAGACAAAGAAGGAATGTCTGATGACGACCAAAAAGAACTAGCTGATTTCGACAATGTAACAGCTGACGACACCCTAGTTATTGGTACAAGCCCAATGAATGGTGATTTCTTTGAGGGCTGGGCTAACAACGCTTATGACGTTATAGTTAGACAACTTATTGGTACCCAAGGAACCAATGCTTATAATACAGCTGTAGTTGACGATGCTGGTCAATGGCAGGACAATATGACAGTTCTTGCTGAAGAGCCAAAAGAAGTAGAAAATGAAGATGGATCAAAGACGATTACATATAAGCTAAACGAAGACTTAAAATGGTCTGATGGAGAGCCTGTAACAGCAGATGACTATCTATTCTATTCACTACTATTCTCCGATGCGAATTATAGCAAGGTATCTGGTGCTACAACAGTTGGTAAAGATGCCCTAAAGGGCTATGAAGCATTCCACGATCCTGAAAGTGATGTGGATGAGTTTGAAGGATTAGAAAAGATTGATGATTATACTTTCTCTGTAACAATCGATTCATCATTCTTGCCATACTATGAAGAATCATATCTTTCCCAACAATCACCATTTCCAATGCATGCAGTTACTGACAACTTGGCTATAAGCGAAAATGGTAAAAAACTTGTTGCAAAAGAAGGCTATGAAGTAACAGAAGAGGACAAAAAAGCCTACCAAGAATCTATCAAAACTCAAATTGACAACTTGAACAAACAATTTGAAGAAGATAATGAAGGTGCAGAAGTCGATGAAGAAACACAAAAAGCTCACGATGACGCTATAGCAGACCTAGAAAGTAGATTAGAGGGAGATGTAGACCCTACTGAACAATTGAAAGAACAAGCTATGCTTAAGATTGCTAATGAATACAGATTGGCACCATCAGTAGTATGTGGACCATATGTATTTGATAGCTATTCAAACAACATGGTTAAGCTTTCCCTAAACCCTAACTACAAGGGCAACTTCAAGGGAGAAAAGGCTACTATACCAAATGTTATAGTACAAATAGTAAATGCTAATATAGCTGTAGACCTTCTTGAAAATGGGGATATAGATATATGGCAAGACGAAACTGAAGGCGGTAAGATCGACCAAATCAGAGCTGCTGCTGACGCAGGTAAAATTAAATACAATTCATTTGACAGAAACGGTTATGGTAACGTAACATTCTTAACAGATCGTGGATCTACACAGTATAAAGAAGTAAGACAAGCTATAGCTCACCTAATGGATAGAAATACTTTCGTTCAACAATTTGCAGGCGGCTACGGAGTTGTAACCAATGGTCTTTATGGTGCAAGCCAATGGATGTATAAGGAAAAAGGACCAGACTTAGAAAGCAACCCAGAGCTTACAAACTATCAACTAAACCTTGATGAAGCTAATGCATTATTAGACAAGACTCCTTATAAATTTGAAGAAGATGGTAAGACAGCTTGGGATATAGCAAAGGCTGAAGAAGCATTTAAAAATGACCCTGATGGCTATGACTACTACAGATATGATGAAAATGGTAATAGACTAGTTGTAAACCAATTTGGTTCTGATGAATCCCCAATTACAACATTAATTTCTAACCAAGTTCCAAACAACGCTAAGCAAGTAGGTATGGAATATAACGTAACAGCAGGAAACTTTGCAACCTTGCTAGACTACTACTATTCTCCAAAAGAAAATGCCGAATACACAGCATTCAACATGGGCCAATCTTTTGAACCACCATTTGATCCATACTATCAATATAACTCAAAAGGTTTTGACAACCATACAAAGACAAATGATTCAAAGGCTGATGAAGTTACAGAAGCTTTGAGAAAAACAGATCCTAAAGATAAAGAAGGATACTTGGATAAATGGGTTGACTTCCAATTATGGTACAATGATTACTTGCCAGAAATCCCACTATATTCTAACCAATACCACACAGGATATACAAACAGGGTAGAAGGCTTTGATCTAAATACACCAGAATGGCCAGCTCAATATCAAATTAACGCAATGACCCTCAAAAAATAGTATAGTATTTGCAAACGCTCATTAATATGGGCGTTTTTGCTTGCAAAATTCGATGATACAAAAGAAAAAATATTGATAAAAATGTAAAATAATTTATTAAATAAATTTGACATAGTTTTTTGCTGGTGGTATTATAATCCCATCAAATAGATTTTACAAAACCAAATGATAAGAAGAGTAGTCTATATGGATATTCTACAGAGAGCCCAGTATTGGTGAGATGGGTGGGTATAAGTTTAGATGAAGATGGCCTTGGATTGGGGTGAGTCGATAGTTAGATTCACACGGGACTTCCCGTTA
>CABTWT010000039.1 GCA_902488555.1 uncultured Anaerococcus sp. | reverse complement strand
TCCAAGATAGTCAAAGCCTGTCCACACAGCTTCTCCAGCAACATAGTCTCTTGTTATGATGTCATACCAAGCATCAGACGCATGGCTACCCCAGGCAACTTTTGATGTGTCGTATGAAGATAGCTTTCTATCTTTAGGCAGATAATCTAATTCAAACCTGTCATACACTGACCTGGAATTGATATTTGAAGCTGTTTCGCTTGCCCAAAGTACCCAATCTGGGTAATCTTTGTGGATTTTATCATAGCGTCCGCCTTCTGTATAATTAAGGCCAACCATGCCAGAAGCTTTATTAACCTTATCGTCGACATCAACCAGTTCGTCGACATAGTCATATCTTAATATATTATCTCCAATTGTAAGCCATCTTTTGGAATCGACTTCTCTGGCCCATTTTATGAGATTTTCTGCCACACTAGGATACCTAGATAAGCTTGACCAATCAGTCCCCTCCATTATTTCGTTGCCTATGGATATCATAAAGATAGCAGGGGAATTGTAGTCTCTTTTGAGGACTTCCTTTAGGGAAAATTCTGCAAAAGTCATATTAGGACTCGCCCCTAAAAGTTTGCTTTGGCCGATTTCTTTTTCAAAAAAGGTCGAAAAATCATTGTAATTGTTATTTTTATCCAAAATCCACCCGTCAAAGATTTCGCTTACCACCAGCATGCCCTTTTTGTTGCAAACATCAATCAAAGTCTTGCTTGCTGGATTGTGGGAAAGTCTTATAGTATTGGCACCCATATCCTTTAAGATATTAACCTTGTATTCAAGGGCTAACCTATAATCACAGGCGCCTAGGGCGCCATTGTCGTGGTGGAGGCAGACTCCCTTAATTTTTATATTTTTACCATTTAAGGATATGCCTTTTTGTGGATCTTTTTCTAAGCTTCTAAAACCGATATCTTCTACATTCTCATCGATAGATACACCATCTAGTAAAATCTCTGACTTAAGCTGGTATAAATTTGGCTTATCCAAATCCCACAATGAAATATTATGGGCTTCAAAATCTAAGTCGATATCTTTTTTGTTATTAGCATCTACAGTAATTTCTTCACTTGTAATATCTTTTATTAACTTATTTTTAAAGTACAAGGAGTGCTTAATTTTAAAAGTTTTTGCATCTTTGTAATTGTTGGATACTTCAGATGTCACTTTTATTTTGGCATCTTTGTCATCTATTTCATAGTCGATCTTTGGTCCATAAATACCTAGATTTAGTCTGTTTTTGACTAATATATCTACAGACCTATAGATGCCGGAGCCAGAATACCAGCGGGAAGATGGGACTTGGTGGTTACATCTTATAGCTAGGAGGTTTTCTCCGTCTTTTTTTAAATATGGAGTTAATTCATAGGCGAAGGGATTGTAGCCATAGGGATTAAAGCCCAATTTCTCTCCATTTATATAAGTGCTTGAGTTTTGATAGACTCCATCAAAGTAGATAAAAACTTGCTTTTCTTCAAGATTGATATCATCTATGACAAAACTTTTCCTATAATTGCCAATTCCTCCAGGCTTATAGGCAGATTCTGCTTCAAAATATGGGCTAAAGTCCTGGTCTAGAGAGTAGTCGTGAGGAAGATTTATATTAGCAAAATTGTCATCGCTAAAGTCTGGAAGATAGGCACCTGGTTGGTCTCCCAGGTAAAACTTCCAATTCTTATTAAAATTTTGTTTGCTATCTGAATTTATAAAATTAGTATATGATTCTTCGATCATCTTATAGGCCTTTTTTTGCCTCAAGTATTAGATTTTGTTTTAGGTCCCACAAGTCATGAGAAAGATCGACATAGTAGTTGTGAGGTTGGTCAAATCTTTTTACCTCATCCCACAGGCTATCTATCTCACTTTTGCAATAATTTTGAATTTCATCTAGTGATGGTTGGTCGTAGATTAATTTTCCATTTTCAAAAATCTTCTCTTGCATCAAACGAGCCTGGTAATTTTCCATTTTTTTCATCTTCCATGTAAAAAGTGGGTCAAAGATTACCAGAGGATCATTGTCGTTTACTTCTTCTTCTCTAAGGGTGATGTAGTCGGCTTCTGCTTTCATGTTATTCTTACTATAGAGCCTATAGACTTTTTTAAAGCCTGGTGTTGTTATCTTCTCGACATTTTCTGAGACCTTTATTTTTGACACGAGCTCATCATCTTTATAAATTCCAGCAAGCTTATAAACACCGCCAAATACTGGATCAGACTTACTTGTGATTAGTCTTTCACCTATACCAAAGGAATCAATCCTAGCTCCTTGGGCTGTTAGGGAATTGATCTTAAATTCATCTAGGGAGTTGCTTGCAACTATTTTAGTGTCTGTAAATCCATTTTCATCAAGGATTTTCCTCACTTCTTTTGAAAGGTAGGCAAGGTCTCCTGAGTCAATTCTCACGCCTCCACTAAGTCCCTTTGGCTCCAAAACTTCCTTAAATACTTTCATAGCATTTGGAAGTCCGCTGTTTATGGTGTCGTAGGTATCTATTAAGAGTATGCAATTGTCAGGATAAGCTTCAGCATAAGTTTTGAAAGCTTCGTATTCATTGTCAAAGGCTTGGACCCAGGAGTGAGCCATGGTTCCAGATGGTTTGAATCCATATTTTTGGGCTGATAAAGTATTTGATGATACTGGAACGCCAGCGATGTATGCAGCTCTTGCTCCAGTTATGGAAGCATCAGCACCTTGGGCACGCCTTGCCCCAAATTCCATAACAAGTCTGTCACCTGCAGCACGAACTATTCTGCTAGATTTTGTAGCAATAAGTGAGTTGAAGTTCATGGATAATAATAGGTAAGTCTCAAGGATGGAACATTCAATTATAGGTGCCTTTACAGTGATTATCGGCTCATTTGGAAACATAACTGATCCTTCTGGAAAGGCCCATACATCACCTGTAAATTTGAAGTCAGCAAGATAATCAAGGAAATCATCTGTAAAATTGCCAGAAGATCTTAAGTATTCTATGTCCTCTTTTGAAAAATGTAGATTTTCTATAAAATCTATGATGTCATTTAACCCTGCAAAAATAGAATAACCTGCTTCATCTGGATTTGACCTATAAAAAGCGTCGAATACTGCAATAGTATCCTTCATTCCGTTGTTAAAATATCCATTGGCCATAGTAAATTCATAGAAGTCACTAAGCATGGATAGGTTTCTTTTGTCTGTCATAATACCCTCTTTTCTTTAAGTTACTAATATTTTACCCTAATGTATATACAATGGGTAAAAATTATCAAAAAATAGTATTAATCTTATTTTTTCCCAAAAATTAATAAAATAATCTATAATAGGGTAAATTAGGATGTAGAAGTGAAAAGGAGAGATTATGTATATTTTTGATATTGACGGAACGCTACTAAATACAATTGATGCTATAGACTACCACTTGAATACAACTTTCAAAAAATATGGCCTAGATCCTGTGCCAAAAGAAAAGGTAAGAGAATTTGTAGGAAATGGACCTAGAGTTTTAGTTGAGTCAGCCCTTAGCTATGTTAGTTTCAAAGGAGACGATATTTTAAAAGAAGAAATTTATGACGCCTATAACCTTGCCTACGACAACAACCCATCATACCTTACCAAGCCCTTTGCTGGGATAAGACAAGCCCTTGATGAAATCAAAAGTCGTGGGGAGATAATAACTGCCTTTTCCAATAAGCCTGATTCTACATCAAACAAGGTTCTAAAAGACGTATTCGGCAATGATTACTTTGATTTTATATTAGGCTATAGAGAAGATTATAAGAGAAAGCCATCGCCAGAAGGGATTATGATAATTGCAGAAAGATTTGGATTGAATTTTTCTGATATCTTATACTTCGGCGACAGTGAAGTAGATATGAAATGTGGGAAAAACGCCAGTATTTTTACTGTTGGATGTTCATGGGGCTTTCGTGAGAGAAAAATATTAGAAGCTGAAAACCCAGATGTCATTATAGATAACCCAAGCGAAATCACAAGTATCAGAAATATATAATCCATAATTAATATAAATATAATAACTATCAATGACCTTAGCAATAAATATAAAACTTTGATACACTATTTAGGAAAATAATAAGTTATTGGAGGGGTTGATGCAATTAATAATAGAAAATTTATCTAAAAGTTTTGGCGATAAAGTAGTCTTAGATGACTTAGATGCAATCTTTGACCAAGGAATAATATATGCCCTCTTGGGGAGAAATGGAGCTGGAAAAACAACTCTTTTTTCCCTTACAGCAAGGGAATTAGAAAAAGATTCGGGCCAAGTATTTCTTGTTGATGGAGAGCAAAAAAGAACTCTTGACTTAAGTGATGTATTCTTCATGCTAGCAGAACCAGAGTTGCCAAGATTTCTAACTGGAAGGGAATTTATAAATTTTTTTATAGATGTAAATAAAAAAAGAATTAAGGGAGATTTAAATCCTGATTTATATTTTGACCAAGTCAAATTTGATGAAGATGACAAAGATAGGCTAATCCAAGGATATTCGACTGGTATGAGAAATAAGCTTCAGATGATGATGTTTCTTATTACAAAACCAAAGGTAATTTTGATGGATGAGCCTTTAAATTCTCTAGATGTAGTAGTTCAAAAAGAGATGAAAGATTTGATTAAGTCTATAAAAAATGACCACATCATAATTTTTTCAACCCATATCCTAGATCTTGCCAAAAATATGGCAGATGAGATTGTCCTTCTCCACAAGGGAAAAGCCAGCGAAGTTGATAGGGAGATTAAAAATAATCCTGACTTTGAAGAAAAAGTAATAAACTTACTTCAGATGGAGGATTAGTAATGGAATATTATAAAAAATATAGGATCATAGAAAATATTTCGCTGACTGAATCTATAAATCATTTTATAGATTTTGTACATAGGATTCCTTTACTAGGCAAGATTACAGGTGATAAGTTTAAGCTTTTCGAATTTAAAAAGTTTGTTTATATACTAGGACCAATTTTTTCTGTAATAGGCCAAGCCTTGAAGTCTATTTTTTCATACTTCATGGCCTTAGCTATTACTGGTTTTATACTCTGGCTGATAAAAATTCCAGGGGCTTTTGAGGGAAATAGGTATAAGCAAATAGTAGACTTAGCCCTAGCAAACATTGCTTTTCTAAGTTTTTACCTTACACCAGCTATTTTATCAGATGGGATAGATGGGAATAAGCAAGAGATTTACAAGCTCAACTATCTTTACAAAATGCCAGCAAAAGCATCAGGTCTTATTCTTGGGGTCTTTAATCCTCTTAGAATTGCCTTGGGTAGATTTTTGGCATTTTGCATATTTTTACCTCCTATCAAAGCATTTTTGATAAGTTTTATCCTTGGTTTTATTAGAATTACTTCTAATGCTTATAATTTGAAAATTTCTGGTAAAAAAGAAAAGAAGATATCTGATAGATTTATTTTTGTTATATTAGTAGAAGTAATTTTATTTGTACTACTAATGAGAGTTTCAAAGCTATCAAATGAGATTTTAATAGTATTTTTTATTATTTCTCTAATTACTTTCGTATTATCAATCAAAAGTTTATTTGCCTATGACCAATACGATAGCTTATTGGAAGTGGCAAAAAGAGAATCTGGTGAGATAGACCTAGATTATGATAAGATTGCCAATGATAGCTTGGCCCTTAAAGATTCTGATATAGTTAAAGATAAAAAGGATATAGGAAGGGGATATGAACTTTTAAACAATCTCTTTTTTCAAAGGCATAGAAGGCTTCTTATAAAACCAGTATTTAAAAAGGCATTGATAATATTTGCCATCATTTTGGCCTTACTTTTTGGTGCAAAATTTATTTTTACAAAGTTTGCAAATCTTATAAGTGGTATCTTTATGTTAGCTTTACCTATCATTGCTATGATTATTTTTAATGATACTGAAAGCGCTAGAGCTTTTTTCCTAAACTGTGATAGGTCTTTGATGCAATATGGTTTTTATAGGGATGATAAAGCCATATTTAAAATGTATAAATTAAGGTATAAGACCTTGCTAAAGGTGCATCTTATAGGCCTTTTTTCAGGACTAATAAGCCTTATCACTTATTACTTTTTATACCAAAGCATTAACATAAAATCATTGCTATTAGCTGGTGGATTTATAGTGGTTTCTTACTTGTTTTTTCCAGCCTTTAACCTATTTAACTATTATATATTCCAACCATTTAACCAGGATGCATCTGCCAAGGGAGGGTTATATAAGTTTATAAATTCCCTCATAGGCTATGTCAATATTTTAATCATACCTTCAATAATTGGTAGATTTGATGGGGATATGAATGTGGCTTTTATAGCACTAATAGTTATTATGTTAATTTTGATTATAATATTTCCATTTGTTGTAAAAAAACATGGTAAAAAGACCTTTAAGATAAGAAAATAAAGCGACCATTTGGCCGCTTTAGTCATTTTTGAGATTGAATTTTTTTCTAAGTCTTATTTTTACTATAAAGTATAAGAGGATAAAATAGATAATAGCAAACAATGTTATAATTCCTACCAAATATGACCTCTTTAGCTCTAAGTAAATTAGTAGGGGAAGTATTATCGCAAATAAAATAATGCCAAGAACTATGGAAGTAAGGCCAGCAAACTTATTGCCGTATTCCCAAGTGTTTTTGTCATAGCAAACTTCCCAAATATGAAAGCCGACTTTCATTTCGGGATATGGAGAATAAAAATTTCTTAAAAAAATTCCTATATATATTGTAAATACAAAAAGAATTATGTCTGATACGATTAAAGGACCCATATTTCACCTCATTTCTCATAAATTATACTAATTTTTGTGGATAATGAAAGATGAGGAGTTTTTCCAAATTGTAAAAGAAATAATAGAACATATAGTAATATTGAGGATACTATGAAAATACTTATAACAAGCGATTGGTACTATCCTGTTGTAAATGGGGTAGTACGATCAGTATTAAATTTAAAAGAATATCTAGAAAGTAAGGGGCATGAGGTAAGAGTCCTAACCTTATCAAATACTCTTATGTCCTATAAAAGTGACGACGTTTACTACATAGGTTCTCTTTCTGCCAAGAAAATTTATCCCGAAGCTAGGATTACAAATATTTTGGCCAACACCCACCTTCGAAGTATAAAGAAATGGGAGCCAGATATAGTCCACAGTCAGTGCGAATTTTCGACCTTTATGATGGCAAAGACCCTATCAAAGATGCTAAATATCCCATTAATCCACACCTATCATACAGTCTATGAAGACTACACCCATTATTTTACAACGAACAAAAAAGCTGGTGTAAAGATTGTAGCCAAATTTTCAAAGGCTCTTTCTGATATGTGTGATTACTTTATAGCTCCAACAGCAAAAACCGCTGGGATATTGGAATCTTATAATATAGGGGAAGAAAAAATAGCAGTAATACCCACAGGTGTTCATATACCAGACTTATATGACAAAGAAAAATTGAGAGATGAACTAAAAATAGATAAGGATAAAAAAATCCTTTTATATTTAGGAAGGCTTGCTGAAGAGAAAAATATCGAGGAGATAATACAATTTTACGATAAATTAGATGATCCGAGTATTGAGTTCTTAATAGTGGGAGGCGGACCTCACCTAAATAAACTGATAGATTATAGCAAAAACTTTAAAAACAAGGCAAATTTCATAGGTATGGTAGATCCAAGCGAGGTTAACAAATATTACCAGGCTGCTGATATCTTTACAACAGCATCTACATCAGAAACCCAAGGACTTACCTACTACGAGGCTCTATCAAATGCTACAGTTGCTATTTGTAGGAGTGATGATTCCCTAAAGGGAGTTATAGAAAATGGCTTCAATGGATTTTGCTACGATGATTATGACCAATTTAAGGCTTATATCTACCAGGTTTTGGATGACGAAGATTTGAAAAAAAATCTTAGAGCAAATGCCAGAGCCTATGCCCTGGATAATTTTTCTATCCAAAGCTTTGGTAGCAAATGTGAAGCCTTATACGAAAAAGCAGTAAATGAGTACGATTATGAAAGTCCTTTTATATACAAAAGATTATGAAACAGTAAAGGAATCTGGAGTTGGCAAGGCCATTGACCACCAAATCAAGGCTTTGACAAAGGTCGGATGTGACTTCACCCTAGATGAGAAGGAAGACTTTGATATAGTTCACATCAACACAGTCTTTCCCAAATCTGCTGCCTTTGCCTCTAAGGCAAAAAGAGCTGGCAAAAAAGTCATCTACCACGCTCATTCTACCAAGGAAGATTTCAAAAATTCCTTTATTTTGTCAAATCAAATAGCCCCACTTTTTAAAGCTTGGCTAACTCATTGCTACAACAAGGGAGATTTAATCCTTACTCCAAGCGAATATTCCAAGGGAATTCTTGAGACTTATGGCTTAAAAAGAGAGATTGAAGTTGTATCAAATGGTATAGACCTAGATTTTTGGCAAAAGAGAGAAAATGATAGGAAAAATTTTTATAAGACTTATAATTTGGATCCTAATAAGAAATCAATCATTTCTGTTGGACTACCTATCAAAAGAAAGGGCATAGATGATTTTGTAAAACTTGCAGAGCTAATGCCAGAATACGAATTTGTCTGGTTTGGTAAGCTTAATCCTTCGGTAATGCCTGCAGAGATTAAAAAACTTATAGACAATGCTCCAAAAAATCTTCACTTTCCAGGATACATATCTAGCGATGAATTAAGAATCGCCTATAGCGGATCAGATTTATATGTATTTTTGACCCACGAGGAGACAGAGGGGATTGTCCTTTTAGAAGCCCTTGCCACAAAGGCAGATATATTAATTCGCGATATAGAAATATTTGAAAAAGACTATGTTGATGGAGAAAATATCTACAAGGGCAAAGACTTGGAGGACTTTAAGGGGAAAATCACTGGCATATTAAGTGGAAATTTGCCATCCTTAGCAGAAAATGCCTATGAGATTGCAAGGGCAAAGTCTATAGAAAACACAGGAAGAAAATTACTAGCTTCCTACGAAAAGGTGCTAAAATTATGAGATCAATTTTATTATTTGTTATAATAGCTCTTATAACTATACTTATCCCAGCCATTGTAATGAGCATCGTTAGCCTCATAGGTGGAGGAGATTTGTTAGTTATAATTGGGCAAATGCTTATTATTTTGACATTTGTCCTAATTTTCACTAGATATTTGAAATATAAGAGAAAATATGAAATAGATACCGAAAATTTGATTAGCGGACAAAAAGATATAGAAAAGCTAAAAAAACTAAGAAATGAACGCAAGACCTACCAATCAAAGGCAGCCATCACTTATCAAATATTAGCTAATGAGTTTTCTGATGAAGAAGCAGCAAATCTAAAAAAATACGCTACTAGACCAAGCGATATGGAACACTATTATTCGGCTCTAATTGACAATGCTACAAAGGAAAAGCGAGATGAGATAAGGAAAAAACGCGACTATTTCTTAAACCGATACAGCAAAAAAGCCATGATTTATCCAGACTTTAAAGGAAATCTAAAGACAAGTGGCAAATGGATAGGATTCTTCTTTTTACTCTATATAATCTATAGCCTAATCGGCAATAAAGTTCCAATGAGCGAATTTGTTTACGCATCCTATGTACTTTTGGGCATGTTGATTTTAGCGGTAGTAATGATAAATACAATCCTTTGGATAGTTAGGACACTCAGTTCATATTGGGCAAAAGATTATATTTAAGCCAGACAAATATAGCCTGGTATTTTTTTGTTTTAAATTCTTATACTTAAAATTTGCAAAATCTCAATGCAAATAATTAAAAATATTATTAATTTTATTAAAAATGTTAATTTTGACTTTACAAATATTAAAAGCGTAGTATACTTATATCAAAAGGAGGCTATCTATGATAAATAAATGTCCAAACTGTGGTGATGAGATGATCATCACATCATATAGATG
>CABTWT010000038.1 GCA_902488555.1 uncultured Anaerococcus sp. | reverse complement strand
TGTTCTTTAAGGGCTGTTGCAAAGTCCATAAAGATAACCCCTTGGTCTTCAAGGTGTTTTTGGATAGAAAAATACACTTCCTCAGAGTCGTATTGGGCTCCAACACCTGCTAGAGATTCTTGTTCAGCCTTTGGAATACCAAGTCTATCAAAGGTCGCCTTGATTTCTTCTGGCAAAGCATCCCAACTTGATTTTTTGTCAGTTTTTGGCTTAACATAGGCAGTAATATCAGCCACATTAAGTTCTGATAAATCCGGTCCCCAAGTTGGATTTTCCATTTGTTCAAATAATTCTAGGGATTTTAGTCGTCTAATCCTCATCCAATCAGGTTCACCTTTTTCGCGAGATATCTCGTTTACTATATCCGCATTGATGCCCTTTTCGGTTATTTTCTCATAAGTAAACTCGTCGATAAAATCGTAAAATCCACGATCGAGAGTTTTTAATTTTTCTTCTATATTGTTACTTGGCATAGTCTACACCCATTCGTATCCACGTTTTTCAATCTCATCCATTAGTGATGCATCACCTTCGTGGGCAATCTTACCATCTTTGATGACATGAACGTAGTCAGCATCTATACTTTCTAAAAGTTCTCTGTGGTGGGTGATGATGATAACTGCATTGTCTTCGCTTAGGAAGTCTTTTATACCTGCTGATACAATTCTTACAGCATCCACATCAAGACCAGAGTCCGTTTCATCAAGCATAGCTAGTTTTGGATTTAACATTTTTAGTTGGAGGATCTCGCTTTTCTTGCGTTCACCACCAGAAAAACCAACATTTACATATCTACTTGCATAATCTTCAGAAAGATTTAAATTTTCCATTTCCTTGGCAAGTTTTTTGCTAAATGATAACATTTGTGGTTTTGTACCTGTGATTTGTTCTTCAGATATTCTCAAGAAATCATTTAGTTTTACCCCAGGAATCTCATCTGGGTGTTGGAAGGACATAAAGATACCGCGACGAGCACGTTTGTCTACAGATTCTTCTGTGATATCTTCGCCCTCAAAATAAATTTTTCCTTCTGTTACTTGGTAAACAGGATTTGCCATGATTGTATTCATAAGTGTTGACTTACCTGAACCGTTTTGGCCCATAACAACATGAACTTCTCCTGCATTTACTCTTAGATCTATACCTTTTAAAATCTCTGTATCCTCAACTGATACATGAAGATTTTCTACTTTTAATAATTCAGACATATTTACCTCTTATATTTCTAAAATAAATTCGTATAAAGTATACCACTTTACTAGGAATTATCAATCATTGTTCTTTACTCATTTTACCTCTTTTTTGCCAATAAAAAAACGAGCTTATGCCCGTTAATTAAATTTAATTATCTTGATTTATTTTATTTTCTATAACGTCAACTAAAGCTTTTACGGCATCTTCTTCATCATCACCACTTGCTTTAATGGTGAGCTCGTCGCCGTTAGAAGCACTCATGCTGAGAACTGACATGATAGACTTTGCATTGTAACTTCTACCATTCTTCTCTACAGTAATATCGCACGGAAATTTTACAGCAGCTCTGATGAAAATCGATGCAGGTCTGGCATGCAAGCCAATCTCATTAGTTAGTGTGACTTTTTGCTCGTACATAGCAGCTCCTTTCCTGATCTTCTTATAGAACTATAGTACAATATTTTTTTATAAAATGCAAACATTTTCCACGTTACCACTATAAAGAAAAAACTCACCATATTTCAGGTGAGTCTATAAGTTATATTCTTTTTAGTAATTCAATTAAGAATTTGTAGTTGTTTTCAACTGATTTGATGTGGACTTTTTCTGCTGGCGAGTGAGCTCCGTGGATTTCTGGTCCAAATGAAATCATTTCTACATCAGGGAGCGTTCCCTTAAGAAGTCCACATTCTAGTCCACCGTGGGTTGTGGCAATTATCATTTCATCACCGTGTAAGTCTTTCCAAATATCATTTGAAAGCTTTATTAGTGGAGTATCTTCTCTTTGCCAGCCTGGATATTCGCTCTTAATTTCAGCAGATCCACCATAGTTTTCTACTATCTTCATAACTTGGTCTGCAATAGAATGTTTTGCAGAGTCAAATTGAGATCTTACCATGCAAGAAAGTCTTATTTCCTTGTCATCTTCTTCTAGGATTCCAATATTTGATGAAGTTATAGTTTCACCCTCATGTCTTTTTACTAGACCATTTGGTAGGGTAAATAGGCAATCGATAAATCTTTTTGATAAGTCTTTTGTGAGAACCTCACCATCAAAACTTGCTTCTTCTACTGTTATTGTTCCCTTTGGATCTGTGTCTTTGGATTCGTTTAGAATTTCATCTTTTCTTTGATTTATAATATCAATTGCTTCTGTCCTATCAGCAACAGAGACAATTGCATAAGCATTTGAAGCTATAGCATTTCTCTTTACTCCACCAGCAAACTTCGCAATTTGAAGTCCATCTATGTCAAGAAGTAGACGTGATAGGGCTTTGATTGCATTTAGGCGGGCCTTGTGGATTTCCATACCTGAGTGGCCACCTTCAAATCCTCCTAGGCTTACTTTTATGAAGTCACCACAAGCTTTTTCGTATTCTTTGGCAAAGGATATTGGTAGGTCAAGACCACCAGCACAGCCAATTGTGATATATCCTTCTTCTTCGGAGTCAATGTTTAGAAGATATTTGGCCTTAATATCTGAAGTGTCGAGAGCTTGGGCTCCGAGCATAGAAGTTTCTTCTTCTGTTGTGATTATAGCTTCTAGGGCTGGGTGATCTAGGCTTTCATCATCTAGGATGGCTAGGATATATGCAACTCCCATACCATCGTCAGCTCCTAGAGTTGTACCATCAGCTGTCACCCAATCACCATCAATCAAAAGCCCTATAGGATCTGTGTCAAAATTGTGGTCAGAATCATCTTCTTTTACACAAACCATATCCATGTGAGCTTGTAGGGCAACAATTGGTTTATCTTCAAAGCCTTTTGATGCAGCTTTTCTAATAACTACATTCTTTGCCTCATCTTGGCGCACTTCCAAGTTTCTTTCTTTAGCAAAATTTACTAAATAATTTGAAATAGCTTCTTCATCCCCAGAACATCTAGGAATCTCACTTATTTCACTGAAAAATTTCCACACTTCTTTAGGGTTTAATTCTTTAATTTCCATTTACTTCTCCTTTTTTACTAAGTCCTAGAATACTAATACCCAATTTTATTTCTTAGTTTATTAATTGTTAAGATAAGTTTGATTGACCTTAGGCCAAATTCCATTGTATTCTTCCCAATTATTGACTTATTAGCCTCATAAATATCTCTTATTTCCTCCTTGTCATAACCAAGGTCAAGACCTAAAAGCAATTTACTTACAATATTTGCCACAAGTTTGTGATTTACGGCAGCTTTTTCTCTTGGGTTTAAGTTTAGCTTTTGATCATTTACTAGCCTATTAGAAAAATCTATGTCGGATTTAATTTTATCCAAAGAAAAGCTCGACAAGGTCGGTCTAGTCGAATCAATCCTATAGTAGGTCAAATATTCTGGGACAATTTCAATTTTCCTTGAATACTTTATGACACGTGTCATAAACTCTATATCTTCACCATAGGAAGAAGATTCATCAAAACGAATATTATTATCAAAAATCACTTCTCTTTTTATTAGAAAACTGCTGATATGCAGTTTATTTTTGCTGATTAGGTAATTTACCAGAAAATCTTTCTTACTAAAGGCACTTTTCATAGGCCTAATTTCCTGTCCAGTTAACTTATAATAGCCACATGTGCAAGTATCAGCATTTGTAGAATTAATTTGCCCATACATTTTTGGTAAAAATTTTTTATGATATAGATCATCCGCATCCAAAAAACATATATAAGGGCTGGTAGATTTTTCTATAGCAAAATTTCTAGAGGAAGATACCCCCGCATTTTCTTTTTTATAATATGAAATATTGTCATATTTTTCTCTCAATTTAGAGATTGCCGATTCTGTTCCGTCAATAGAGCCATCGTCAACAATTATAATATTAATATCGGCAAAATTATTATCTTCTATCGATTTTATAGTTTGACCTATAAAATCTTCCCCATTGTAAACAGGGATTATAATATCTATCTTGGCCATAGCCTTACCTCTTATGTGTTTTATATTTATTATTTTATATTCAAGATAAGTTTTGTCAATTTGAAATTAATTGATTTTATCTTTAACTAATATTTAAATAAATAAAAATCATTTTACAATTATTGAATATATGATATAATATGTTTTAACATAAGCAATACAGGGGTTAATAATGAGAAAACGAAGAAAAAAGAAACTTAGTTTTTTTAGAACTTTAATTATCTTAGCTTTTATAGTCGTAGTTTATAATTTTCTAAGAACTAGATACAATGAAACTAAATACTATGTCGATTCTCCCTTAGATTCCATTGGCAATATTTTTAGCCAAGCTTTTACAAGCGGTGATTACAAGACTGATAACAAGAGAACTTTAAAAAGAAATTTACAAAGAGAAGCTGATGGTGGAAATGACAAGGCTAGCTGGATAGTAGATAATTTTGATTACTTGAATGATAACTTAATCTATCTAGCAGGAAATGATTCCGATGCCATTGACTTTGTCTATAATTATTCAAATAATATTACAGATTTCGAACATTACCAAGGGGTATCCGTAGACTATGGCAGGAGATGTCCGTATTTTCTCCAGTGGGATAATAGGTGGGCCTACGACTACCTAGGAGAATCCGTAATAGGTCTTGCTGGCTGTGGACCAACATCTATGGCCATGGTTCTAGCATATTGGGAGGGCGATACTTCCATAGATCCAGGAAAGATTGCTATTGATGCTCAAAATTATATGACTGATGATGGTATAGGATGGAATTTTTTTACTGACGAAGCAAATATGTATGGATACACTGCTTATGATATAGCCAATGATGAAAGTTCGATGATAGAGGCCTTAGAAAATGGTCCACTTATAGTTTCGGTAAACAAGGGAATATTTACTCTCTTTGGCCATATTCTTGTGATTGATTCCTATCAGGACGGCAAATTTGTCATAAACGATCCCAATAGTATGAAAAAAAGTCAAAAGACTTGGACCTATGATGAAATCAAAGATCAAATAGCCCACATTTGGCTGATTAATTAATTTTTTTAAACAAAACACTAGAAAGCTACAGTCAAATCTTTCTAGTGTTTTTATAATCCCTTATAATTAAATTTTTTTCTTCAACAATTCTATCAATATTATCCATATAATCCCTCAAGTTTCTAGGATTCCTGTATTTTTCTCCACTCATTAGCTTTGAGTTTGCATTCATCCCTAGACCCACTATATTTTCTAATTCTTCATTAATTGCTATATTGTAGTGTTGGGCGGTATTATTTTTTTGATATCCTACGTTTTCAAGATTAGAGATAATGTTTTTTTGCCTGTAGAGATAGTAGGGCTTGTAAGAATTTTTTTCTGTGAAGTCCTTTATGGCTTTACTTATGATTAGGGCATCTTTAATAGATCCCATTTTGTTATTTTCCCTGTATTTGCTGCCAACTTTGCTGGCAAGAGCGTGGAATGTTATATTATCGGGACCAAGATTTTCTAAGATTTCAAAATTTTTGGCAAAAGAATTTGCATCTTCACCAACTAGGCCAACTATAAAGTCCATGTTTATGATAAATTCCAATTCCTTGGTCTTCTCATATATCCTAAGAAAGTGATCCATGTCGTAAGACCTGCCAACAGATTTTATCACTCTTTCATTAAAAGTTTGTGGATTTAGAGATATGCCTGTCACTCCATAATCCTTAAGCAATTTTAATTTTTCCTCATCTAGGGTATCTTCTCTTCCTGCTTCAAATATATATTCAAAAGAAGAAAATCGATCATTTACCTTAGCCAACAGTCTTTCAAGGTCCTTATGAGAAAGATATGATGGGGTTCCTCCTCCTATGTATATGGATGATAGGTCATTGGGCAAAGCTATCATGTCAATTTCTTGGCACAGAGCACCTATGTAGGAAGTCCTATCATGGTGGGGCCCCACCAAAGTCGGATAAGAACAATAAGAACACCTTGTCGGGCAAAATGGAATATTGATATAAAGGTTAAAGGAATTTTTATCAAAAGATAATTTGTCCTGTTCATTCTTCACATCTATAAGCAAGCTTAGCTTATCATCTGATATGAAATATTTTTCTTTTAAGTCATCTGGACTGTATTTTTGCAAAAGCTTAGATGGTTTAGATCCTGTTAGCATCCCCCATGGTGACTCATATCCTGTTTCATTTACTAGTATGTTATACAAAGTAGATTTGAGCTGGTAGTTATCTTGGTAATTATAAGATCTACCCTTATAAACAATCTCATCATCGAAAATATCAATATCTCCTTCTTCCACGAATTCTATATCACTATGGTCATAGAAAATATTTAGGATGTCATATACAATTTTTCTTTTATTTTTATCAAGCAAGTTAATTTTCATGGGAATATTGTACCACTTATCCCAAATAACCAACCACTTATCCTATTATCATTGACTGATTATTTATCTAGTATAGAATAAAAGCAAGGAGATGAGAGATGAAAGTTGAAATAGTAGTCGATAAGAATTTGAAAGAAAAGGAAGTCATAATAAAAACTCCAATAGTGGACCAGGAAAGTCTTGATATCAAAGAGAAAATTTTGTCTAATGATATACTAATTCTGTCTGGCATATATGATGATAAGCTTGAAATCATAGACCTGGATGACATCATAAGAATCTATGCCAATGACAAGAAGGTTTATACAGTTACTGACAAAAAAACTTACTTAATGAAGCTTCCCCTTTATAAAATCGAAGACTACTTAAGTGGGAAAAATTTTGTAAGAATATCAAATTCTGAGATTATAAATTTGGATAAGACCAAAAATTTTGATTTTAAGTACCTTGGTACCATAAGCTGTGAAATGGACAATGGGGATATCTGCTTTGTATCTCGCAGGGCAATGAAAAAAGTAAGAGAAATACTTGGAGTCTAGGAGGATATATGTACGATTACGAAAAAGCTCTAGAAGACAAAAAATTTAAATTAAAAGACTATATACTTTTCCCATTTGCAGGACTTGGATTTATATTTTTCCTATCAATTATATTTATAGATAAAGCTAGCCAAGAATATTCATTCATAACTCCAGTCTTTATGGCAGGGAAAACTATTAAAGAAGCATATTTACTTCAATCACTCATAATACTAGGAACTTTTTTAATAGTTGGACTCTTGTATTCACAAGTCATAATAAGGCTAGAAAAAAACGAAAAAATCCCCCTTGCCCTGGTAGATTTAATATTTCTTATATGCTGTGTTCTTCCTATCCTCATGATGGTCTATACCTTAGGAATAGAGCAAATACTAAGCTCTGACAGCAAAAGAAAAGCTATAACAATAATACTAACAATGGTAATTTTAAGAATTAGAGAAATATATAGGCAGGTAAAGATAAACAAAAAAGTTAACCAAAGACTCAAAAAAACTGGCAATTAAGCCAGTTTTTCTTATTTTTTCAAAAATTCATAGGCCCAAGCCTTGTCAATCTTTTCTGCCTTGGACTCATCAAATAGGCTCTTGTATTGGTCAACTATTCTGTCATATACAGGTCTTACAAAGCCTAGGGTGTATTCCTGGCCACTTGTAGTCCTTAACAAAAATGTATCTTGATCTATTAACCTAAATGACTCTAGATCATCGTGGTTAAATTCTAATTCATCGCTTTCCAATAGCATGTATTTTAGAATTTCTACCGCCTTATCAGATAAGTAATTTTCAAAAATCACGATTTTTTCGCGAACTTCTTCTATATCAGTCGTCATTCTTGTAAGATATTTCTCTTGCTCATCCTTATGAAACTTATCTAGCATAGCAAGACTTGAAACAAAGGCAAGTCTGTTTTTTACATCGGTAAATTTAGGATCATTTACAATCATAAACTTAGTATCTTCATCTGTGTAAACAAATCTGTAGTTTAAGATAAATTCGTGCTTGCAATTAGGGCAAGTAATTTTCCCAAATTCATTTGTAAGTATGGCCTTTCTATCGTCTGTTGTTGAAAATGCTGCTGTGTTTAGGTCTTTTTCAAAAGAATGCCCACATGATGGACAAGTTATTCCAAAAGTTTTTTCTCTAGTCTGCATAATATCCACCTTAAAATTCTATGGTATTAATCTTTAGTTCAGGATCGGCTTTTTTGACAAGCTCACCATCTAGTATGTCTACAAATAGCTCAACTGTCAAAGAACATGTGCCTTCTCCTAGATGGCCACCTATTATAGAAAAGTCCTCTCTGCCACAAGTAATGTGAGCATGTACCATTGGCTCTCCCTCAAATCTTGTGACATTGCCAACTAGGCTTGTGATTTCCATATCTTCACTAAAAGTTTCCCAGTCATAGTCACTATCTCCCGGGTGAAGCAGGCCAAGTTTAATCTCATTTGCTGCTCCAATTCCTGCAAAATGACAAGATTTTATATCTTCCTTGCTTACCATTTCTTTAATTGATTCTATAATCTTGTCACCTTTTTTTAGTCTAAGTACAATTTTATTTCCAAATTTTTTATAGTCCATAATCCACCTCTTAATGGATTTTTACCCAAAGATACCTCTAATATTCATTTAAACTTGCTTTTAAAAGTGGTTTTGCTAGTAGTGTTGCTATAATAATTGAAATAATTCCATTAGTTACTGAAACTCCACCCTTTATTCCAAGCTCTGAAATAGCTGCATCTAGGGTTAAGCCCATAATAAAATATGATTTTACAAAGTTTTGGATTATGTATAATACCGTATAGGTTAATTGTCCAAAAAATACTGATTTGAATATATTTTTTGTTTCAAAGTCCCTATTTATCTCATAAACTTTTCCAGCTACAAAAGCCATCAAAAATTTAAAGGCAAAGGTAAATGGTGCGTATACAAGATAGATTGGATCAAATAAATCAAAAAGTGCTGATCCAAGACCTGCGGCAATACCTCCATATACTGGACCTAAGATTAGACCTGATAGGACACACAAAACATTTCCTAAGTGAAACATTGTATTTCCAAATGGTGTTGGTATCTGTATTTGGAAAAATCTTGTCGATACATATACTAGGGCTGTAAATAATGCCAGTAAAGTAAGTTTTCTCGTTGTTAATTTTTTCATAATTACATCCTTTCTAGCTAATAGTATACCATAGATAATATAGTAAAATAATAGTGCGAGGTGATTAAATGAGTGAAAATTTAGGTCCAATACATTATATGATGTATGACAAAATTAAATTTCAAGATGAGATAACAGCTTACTTGCTAGATAATGACACAAGTGAAGTTGACAAAATAGCCAAAGCCGTTTCAAAGAGTCCACTGGAGGATTTGATCGACCAAGACAATATCCACGGTTGGTTGGATTCAAAAATTGATGTAGTCGAAAAAAGGTTAAATTATGCCCTAAAACATAGTAGTAATCCAAAGGATAAGATTTTTGAATTTGGAAAGAAAATTGGTCATGATAAGAACTTTGACAACTTTAATCAAATTTTTTCTGATTTGAATATGTACCTACTTGATGGTATGCCTTATGACAACGGACTATCTGCCCAAGTAGATGACAATGGTGATTTGTATTTGATTACCAACACCAACCTACATGCAAAATATGAAAATGAAAACATAAACCCAGAAGATTCCCTTGATAATGTCTGCGAAGGGGGCCATGACCACGACCACCACGAAAGTTTTGAAGTAAGTGAAGGTAATGGTATCAATTTGAAAAATGAATCAAAAAACGAAAAATCCACCTACAATGACTTTAGATATGAATTTTTGAAAGGATATTTTTCAGATAGCCCATATGATGTTGAAATGGTAAATGGAATTAATTTCAGGATTTTTAATCGAGTAGGAGATAGATGAT
>CABTWT010000037.1 GCA_902488555.1 uncultured Anaerococcus sp. | reverse complement strand
TCAGACGTGTGCTCTTCCGATCTTTGTTAGTCCACCTTCTTCTGTTACTATAGCTTTTGCTTTTTCGATGTATTCTGTGATGTCGGAATCTGTAAATTTGGCTACTAGGATATCCCCTTCTTCAAATTTCTCTTCTAGTTCTTTTTTGGTTGATGCTAGGCATACTTTTCCTGCTACAGATTTGGTTCCTATACCTGTACCACTTGTGATTATATCGCCTATGATATGAACTTTTATTAAGTTTGAGTTACCAGATACGCCTAATGGAATACCAGCTGTTACTACTGTCAAGTCTCCTTCATTAACATAATTTTCGTTGATAGCTCCAAATATTGCCCTTTCGATAAGTTCATCTGTTTCTTTGGCTTCTTGGATTACTATTGGATATACTCCCCAAACAACTGATAGTTGTCTAGCAACTTTTTCAGTTGTTGTTGCTGCAACTATATTTGTTCTTGATTTAAATTTAGAAATAACTCTAGATGTATTACCACTTGATGTACATGAAATGATAGCTGATGCTTCAAGTTCCTTGGCAATTTCACAAGTGTTTCTTGCTATAGAGTTTGTTACGTTGTTGAAGCTTGATATGTCTGTTTCGTATACATTCTTATTAAAGTCATCTGATAATTCTGTTGTTATACATATATCTCTCATGGTACGAACTGCTTCTACTGGATATTTTCCTCCAGCTGTCTCACCAGATAACATGACACAGTCTGTTCCGTCTATGATAGCATTGGCTACGTCTGTTGTTTCTGCACGAGTTGGCCTTGGGTTTCTAATCATAGAGTCAAGCATTTGTGTTGCAGTTATAACTGGTTTTGATGCAAGATTTGCTTTCCTGATCAACTCTTTTTGAACAATTGGTATAAGTTCTGTACGAATTTCTATTCCAAGGTCACCACGCGCTACCATGATACCATCAGATGCTTCGATAATTTCATCGAGGTTGTCTACACCTTCTTGAGATTCTATTTTTGATATGATTTTGATGTTTTCGCCACCGTGATCTTCTAGTACTCTTCTGATGTCGTATACGTCTTCTTTTTTGCGGACGAATGATGCAGCTATGAAGTCAATATCATTTTCTATACCAAACTTGATATCGTCTATATCTTTAGGTGTTATAGCTGGTAGATTTGTTTGACGTCCTGGTAGGTTTACACCCTTGTGATTGGATAAAACACCGTTATTTAGTGCTTTACAAACTACGTCTGTGCCATCTTTGATCTCAAGAACTTCTAGTTGTACTAGACCATCGTCGATAAATATTTCGCTTCCTACTTCAACATCTTCTGGCAAACCAGCATAAGATACAGATACTATATCTTGGTTACCAATCACATCCCTAGTTGTTAGGGTGAATGTATCTCCTGGCTTTAGGAAAATTTCGTCAACGTCAAAGTTACCAGTCCTAATTTCTGGTCCCTTAGTATCTAGCATGATAGCTATAGGTGTATTTAATTTGCGTCTAATTTTTCTTATTGTTTTGATTTTTTCTAAATGTTCTTCGTGTGTACCATGGGAAAAATTAAGTCTTGCAACATTCATCCCACTTTTTACAAGTTCTTCAAGGATTTCTGGATCTTCAGATGATGGACCAATAGTACAAACAATTTTTGTCTTTTTTAAGTGATCTGGCATTTGATTCATATTATGATTCCTTCCTATCTTGAAAGATTATTTGCTAATGCGTATAGTTTCTCGTTAAACTGTGACTTCGAGTTTATTGCTTCATCAATGCCAACTTCAATTAGTTTTCCATTAGCATATCCAATAGCAAGTCCTGTTTTTTCTTCTTGTAAAAGTTCTACTGCGTGAGCTCCCATTGTTGATCCTAGTAGCCTATCAACTGTTGATGGTGAGCCACCTCTTTGTACGTGGCCTAAGACTGTAACCTTTGTTTCGATTCCTGTCTTTTCTTCTAGTTCATTTGCTACAGAGTATGGGTCACCTACTCCCTCTGCTAGGGTTATAAGGTGGTGAAGCTTACCTCTTTTTTTGCCGTGTTCCATTTTTTCTATGATTTCATCTATTGAAAATTCGTGTTCAGGTACTATGATAGATTCTGCGCCACCTGCAAGACCAGAAAATAGTGCCAAGTCTCCACAGTTTCTGCCCATAACTTCTATTACAACAGCCCTACCGTGAGAACTTGATGTATCACGAAGTTTGCCTACAGCATCTGATACGGTTTCCATAGCTGTGAAAAATCCAATTGTAAAATCAGTATAGCCCATATCATTATCTATGGTTCCTGGGATTCCTACAGTTTTGATACCAAGATCTGAAAGAGCCTTTGCTCCTTGGAAAGATCCGTCACCACCGATTACAATAAGGCCCTCTATACCATAATCTGTTAGGATTTGGGCACCTCTTTCTTGTCCCTTCTTACCTTTAAATTCTAGGCTTCTTGCAGTACCAAGTATAGTACCCCCCTTATGTATGATATCTGCAACAGATGATATATTCATCTCATAAATATCACCCTTCATTAAGCCATCGTATCCATTTCTGATACCCTTTATTCTCATTCCACTATTTAATGCCGTACGAACTGCAGCCCTAATGGCAGAGTTCATACCTGGTGCATCACCACCACTTGTTAAAATTCCTATAGTTTTCATAATTCTCCTTAATTTAACTTGACATTTTCTTTTCCAAGAAAATTGTACAGTTTTTCCATTAAATTATCATTAATATTAATCCAAAGTTTCTGGTCAAGTTTGACTGATTTATTCTTATCCGCAAAATATATCACAACAGGGGTGTCTCCCTGGGTTTCTTGTAATATCCTCTTCAAATTATTATACCTGTTATATTCAGTTTTCAGGTATAAAATATCAAGATTCAAACTTTCGATGTCTATAAATTCTGATGTAAGTAATTTCACATCATTTTCATCTACTTGTAATTTACCCTTTACAAGGACTACATTATCTTCTTCAATCAAATTTCTATATTTTCTGTATGTCTCTGGGAAAATAACCATCTCAATTGTTCCATACATATCTTCCAAGCTTGCAAAGGACATAAGAGTCCTTGACTTAGTCATTATCTCAGATTTGCCAGTAATAATTCCTGCCATTGTAACATATTTATTGTCCAATCTCTGGATCTCTAAGTCTGTCAGTTCTTCTTTAAATGAAGTCTTGAAATTTACTAGCTTTGATAGCCTATCGCTAGCATCACTTAAAGGATGGTCAGATATATAAAAACCTAGTACATCTTTTTCCAAAGAAAGTTTAACCTTTTTTGGATACTCGTTGATTTCTGGCATATTGATATCGTCGGTTGACTTGGTATCTGAATCATCGGAAAAGTCTAGTAGGTTCATTTGCCCTTTGACATTTATCTTTTGACCCTCATGGACATTGGTCATAGCTGACTCATATACAGCCATAAGCCTACTTCTCATATATCCCATAGAATCAAAAGCACCAGCCTTTATAAGTGACTCAAGACCTTTTTTGTTTAGTGCTCTGGAATCGTAAGCCTCAACTCTTTCTAGGAAATCTTTGAAATTCAAAAATTCCCCTCCCTCATAGCGACTAGCTACAATTGCATTTATAAAGTTTATGCCTAAATTTTTTATAGCTGAAAGTCCAAAGATTATTTTCCCATCTTTAGCATGGAAATTTTCATAGGAAATGTTGACATCTGGGGCAATCAATTCAATTCCCATTGATTTTGTTTCGCTTATATAGGTGTAAAGTTTAGATGTATTATCCATGACAGATGATATAAGATTTGCCATGTATTCTTCTGGGAAATAGTGTTTCAAATAGGCTGTTTGAATCGCAACCAATGAGTAAGCGGCTGAGTGAGACTTGTTAAAGGCGTATTTGGCAAAAGATATCATTTCATCATAAATTATATTTGCATTTTTTTCACTTACGCCATTTCTAACACATCCAGGAACTAAGACGTTGCCATCTTCATCGACCTTACCGTTGACGAATACTTCTCTATTGGCTTCCATGACATCCATCTTCTTCTTACTCATAGCACGTCTTAGATTGTCAGCTTCTCCTAGAGAAAATCCTCCAAGCTGTTGAACTATCTGCATTACCTGCTCTTGGTAGACTATAATTCCATAAGTTACTCCTAGTATTGGCTTTAATTTCTCATCAATGTAGGATATATCTTCTGGGTTGTTTTTGTTGTGGATGTATGTTGGTATCTCATCCATAGGTCCAGGTCTAAAAAGAGAGTTTGCTGCTATAAGATCATCAAAAACTGTAGGCTTCAAATTTTTCAAGAAATTTCTCATGCCTGCAGACTCAAATTGGAATAAACCTATGGTTTTTGCCTTATTAAACTGTTTTATGACATTTGGATCATTTTCGTCAATATTTTCTATGTCAACTTCTATACCACGATTTTTCTTGACATCCTTTATAGTATCTTTGATAACTGTAAGGTTTCTCAGTCCCAAGAAGTCCATCTTTAGTAGACCCAATTCTTCTATTTCGGTCATATTGTATTGAGTTACTATAAGATCATTTGACAAGGCTAGGGGAACTATATCTGTCAAAACTTCCTTGCTCATCACAACACCTGCTGCATGTATCGAGGTGTGACGTGGAAGAGCTTCTAGTTTTCTTGCAGTATCAATAAGTCTCTTGCTTTCTGCGTCGTTTTGATAAGCTTCTCTAAACTTATCAGATTCCTCAAGGGCCCTATCTAGGGTCATATTAATGACTTGTGGAACTAATTTTGCAATCCTATCTACCTTGCCATAAGAAATATCAAGGACTCTTCCTACATCTCTTATTGCATTTCTAGCCTGCATCCTACCAAAAGTTACAATTTGAGATACGTGGTCTCTGCCATAAAGTTCATTTACATATTCTACTACTTCGTCACGTCTGACATAGTCAAAGTCTATGTCTATATCTGGCATGGACACCCTTTCAGGGTTTAGGAAACGTTCAAAGATTAAATGGTATTTGATCGGGTCTATTTGGGTGATGTCTAAGGCATAAGAGACAATGGATCCTGCTGCGGATCCACGTCCAGGCCCTACTGCTATGTCATGGTCTTTGGCATATTTTACAAAGTCCCATACTATCAAAAAGTAATCTATATAACCCATATTGTTGATTACGGTAATCTCTTTTTGGGCACGTGATCTAATTTCTTCTGTCACATTTTCGTACTTTTTTGCTAAACCTTGGTCAACCAAATTTGTCAAATACTCAAGGTTTGTAGTATTCTCCGGTAATTTACTAAAGTATGGAAGGTGAGGATTGTGAAATTCAATTTCTAGATTGCACATATCTGCAATCTTTTGGGTATTTGCTATTGCTCTATCATAGTCTTTAAAAATCGCCTGCATCTGGTCATAACTTTTTAGGTAAAATTCATCAGCAGGCATTTTCATCCTATCTTCATCCTTGATCAAAGAACCTGTTTGCACGCACAAGAGTACGTCCTGGTAGTAGGCATCTTCCTTGTTTATGTAATGAACATCGTTGGTAGCTACAAGTTCTATGTCCAAATCTTTGTGTATTTTGTTTAAAACTTCATTAACCTGCCTTTGCTCCCTTAGGCCATGGTTTTGTAATTCCAAATAATAATTATCTTTGCCAAATAAGTCCTTGTATTTTTGGGCTGTTTCATAGGCTTTTTTGATATCATTTTCTAAAATTTGCTGGTTAACTTCACCATTTAGGCAGGCGCTTAGGGCAATGAGCCCATCTTTATGATTTTTTATAAAGTCAAAGTCAATCCTTGGCTTGTAATAAAATCCATTTACATAGGCTTCGGATACTATTTTTAGTAAATTCTTATATCCCTCTTTGTTTTTGGCAAGCAAAATCAGATGGTAGTAGCGCCTATTGCTAGGGTCTTTTTTAAGATGATCATCTTCTGATATATAAACTTCCGCGCCTATGATAGGCTTTATGTTTCTAGCCTTGGCTGCTTTATAAAATTCTATAACTCCATACATTTGCCCGTGGTCGGTTATGGCAATAGAATCCATATTCAATTCTTGACACCTATCAAGTAGTTGATTTATCCTAGAAAATCCATCTAATAGTGAATATTCTGTGTGCACATGTAGGTGAGTAAATTTATTTTCCATACTTAATCCTTAATTAAAAAAGACTTGTTTTCACAAATCTTCAGCCATCTTAATAAATTTCTGTAACCTATAATTAACCTTTGACTTGCTCATGGGCGGATCTAACATTTGTCCCAATTCTTCTATAGAAGTATAGGGATTTACTAGTCTAAGCTCAGCCAATTCTTTCATCTCAGCTGACAAATCATCCATCATACCAGCATTAAATATAGCCTTTATGGCATCTACTTGCTTTAGTGATGCATTCACAGTTCTGTCAATGTTGGCCTTATCAAAATTAGTTTGCCTATTAATATTATTTCTGATAGACTTCATGGCTCTTACATCTTCGAGCTCAAACAAGGACTTATTGGCGCCAATTATAGCTAAAAAGTCTGAAATCTTGTCGCTATCTTTAAGATAAACCACCTTAATTTCTCCCTTGTCGTTAATTTTAGGATTTAGGTCAAAGATATCCATGGACTCTTTTGTTAGTATAGATTCTTCTATGGAATTTGTTGAAATCTCAAGATTATATCCTCTTTGAGGATCATTTACTGATCCTTTCAAGACAAAGGAAATTTTAAGATATGACTTTATATCATCAAGGGATACATCCTCCAAATAAGAATCCTTATTTATAAAAAACTCATTAGACTCATCCATGAGTTCTTCTGAAATGGATTCTTCTTCGACAATTACTGAAAACAACCTATCCTTATCCATATCTTTTATCTCAAAGATTGGAGAATAAGCATATACTTTTTTGATTAGATTGTAAATATATCTGGCTATGGTATTTGAATAAGTCTTAAAAATCACCTGATAACTAGCACTTGAAATCCTTATACTTGAAATATACTGAAAAAATGTAAATAGCTCAGCACGAGCATCTATAGGATCTTTTTTTAAAACTTCTTTTTTACATCTTTTTGAAAAAGACATTTTGACCACCTAGTCTAATAATTTGTTCTTAACCTTATTAATTGTATTTTCATCTACCCCTGCATAAGCTAGGTATTCTTCAAAAGAATCGTACTTACGTGCTACGTATTCATAAGCTTCTTTCATATAATATGGATTGGTAATCCTAAATACAGAATATGGTTCATTTTCGTCATATCTTTCTATATATCCAAGATAGGCAGATGAAACTTCATAATCTGCTATGATATCAGATCTACCGACATTTGCAAGACCCATCAAAATCATAGAAACTATACCAGTCCTATCCTTGCCCTCTTGGCAGTGAAATAGACTTATGCCATCAGTTGCTGCAAATACTTCCATTATCTCTTTAATCTTAGGATAATTGTCTATAAGATTTCTATAAGTAGAACCAATAGATACTTCTCTGTTGATAATTTGTTGTATTTCTTCCTTGCGAAATTCTTCAGATGGAGCTAGAGAAATATGTTTGTAGTTGAAGTTTTCTTTGATTAGCTCATGCGATTTGCTATCAAAAGGAATTTCTCCAGCTCTTCTTAAGTCGATTATTGATTCTACACCATAGTCTTTTAGTGTTTTGATATCATCAATTTTTATATCATCGAGGGTAGCTGTTCTTAAAAATTTGCCCCACTTGGTTACTTTGCCATCCATAGTTGGCACACCACCTAGTTCCCTAGCGTTTTTTACATCTTTTAAGGGTAGTCTTTTGTAATATTGCATTTTACCACCTATCCTTTTCTCTGTGTTTCATAATTAATATATAATCATCTTCTTTCATTTTTTCATACAAGCGTTGGGCGATATAAACAGATCTGTGCTTACCACCTGTACAACCAATTGCAATGGTTAGGGTGTTTTTGCCCTGATTTTTAAATTCTGGAATAAGTTTTGTTAATAACTTATAGGTGTCATCCAAAAACTCATCAATTATAGGAAATTGGTCCAAATAAGCCTTAAGCTTCACATCTGTTCCATTAAGTGACTTAAGCTCATCAATGTAAAATGGATTTGGCAAAAATCTTACATCAAAGACAAAGTCAAAGTCCTCGCTCACCCCATACTTGTAGCCAAATGATAAGAGATTTATTATCATATTGTTCTCGTTAGATGCTGAATCTTCTATAACTTTCTTAAGTTCCTTGGCATTATAATTACTGGTGTCAATAAATCTATCAGATATTTGCCTGATTGGCTTTAAGAGTTCTTTTTCCTTTTCTATACCATCAGCTACATTGCCAAAATCACCCAGTGGATGAGGTCTGCGATGTTCATTATATCTAGTCAAAAGTACACTATCATTACAATAAATATATATAATTTCAGTATCCTCATTCTTCTCTTTGAGATTTAGAAAAGATTGTTTCATGTCGCTATCTAGATTGTGAGAACGGAAATCTATTACAACTGCCATTTTTTCTATAGGATTTGCTTGGGTTTCATTTAGTTCGATGAATTTCTCTATCAAATATGCCGGTGAATTGTCCATAGCATAGTAACCCATATCTTCATAAGCTCTTAGGGCAGTTGTCTTTCCAGATCCGCTTAAACCAGTAATTATCTTAAGTTTCATTATAAGTCTCCGATTAATTTAACCTCGCGTTCTAACTTAAATCCTGTTTTTTCATATACAATACCAGCAACTTCTTCTATAAAGGCAAGCATATCGGCACTCGTAGCTTCTCCTGCATTTATGATAAATCCACAGTGCTTTTCGCTAACTTGGCAATCTCCTACTCTGTAACCTCTTAGTCCACATTCATCAATTAACTTGGATGCATATGAGCCTTCTGGCCTTTTAAAGGTAGAGCCAGCGGATTTCTTATCTAGTGGTTGCTTAGTTTCACGTCTATTTGTATAATCTTCGTACTTTTCCATAGCTTCGTTTTTGTCATCATTTTGTAAATTAAAAGTAGCGCTAGAAACTATGAGATCTTGGTCAAATATTTTTGAATGTCTGTAAGAAAAATTCATCTGATCATTAGTAAAATTATATTCATTGCCAGCTAGGTCAAATGCTTTTACACTTATGCAAACATCTTTGATTTCCTTGCCATAGGCACCAGCATTCATAGAAACTGCCCCACCCACTGAACCTGGTATACCAGATATTTCTTCCATACCAGTTAGGCCATGGGCAATTGAGTATTTTGCTGCTTTGTTTAGTGAAGTACCTGCAAGAACGGTTAGCTCAGTTCCATTAAGCTTGATATCATCATAATTATCAGCTAAGACTAGAACACATCCTCTTATACCCTTATCTGTTATTAAAAGATTTGATCCAAGTCCTATTACAGTTGTCTTTATATTGTTTTTGTTGTTAAATATCAAAAGTTGTTTTAATTGATCTTCATTTTTTACTTTAACTAGAACATCGGCTGGTCCGCCTATGCCCCAAGTTGTGTAATCTTTGAGAGCTGTACCATAGGAAATATCCCCAAAGTCCTTGCCCTCGTAGATATATTTGTAATCCATAAGTCCTCCTAGATTTAATAAATTAAATCTTATAATTTACTATACCTTAATTTAAATTCTTATCTGATATAAAAAAATTTGTAATTTCACTCCTGATTTGGTAAAATAATAAAGATTAATTGTAAAAAGCTAGGAGGTGTTTATATGGCAAAAGCATGTGATATTTGTGGAAAAGGTACAAAATCAGGTAATACTATTACTTTCTCACACAAAAATGTTAACAGAACTTTTAAACCAAATGTGCATAAAGTAAGAGCTATAGTAGATGGATCTCCAAAATCAATCAACGTATGTACTAAATGTTTAAAATCTGGAAAAGTACAAAAAGCATAATATAATGCTTTTTTATTTTGAATTCAAAATAAAAAGCCACTAGGTAGGATTTCCCGCCTAGTGGTATTTTTTTGGGGTCTTTGTCAAATCGTGTTGGTAAAT
>CABTWT010000036.1 GCA_902488555.1 uncultured Anaerococcus sp. | reverse complement strand
TCAAATTTTTCCTTATCGTGGTTTCTTATATTGAAATCTATCCTGCAGTTAAGGACGTCGGATTTGATGTCGGTTATCCAGACGTATCCCTCTCTATTTTCGCTATTTTCTGGCATTTTAGCCCTATCTAGCATGGATATAAAGTCATGGGCAATCATTATAGGATTGACCAAAACTCCCTTGGCTGACATTGGATGAGCGCTTACTCCCTTTATCTTTATGACTCCACTTGCTGCATTGAAAGTTTCATATACTAATTCACCCAGGGCGCAGCAATCAATTGTGTAAGCAAAGTCGACATCAAATTTTTCAAAGTCAATTTTCCTCACTCCCCTAAGGCCAATTTCCTCATCTGGAACAAAGGCTATGTATATATTGCCGTGGTTAATGTCTTGATTCTCTTTTAGATACCACAAGGCCGTCATGACATTGGCTATAGCTGCCTTGTTATCAGCTCCAAGAACAGATCTTCCATCACTTACAATTATGTCATCGCCAATATAGGATAAGATTTCAGGATTTTCTTTAGTGGAAAATACTATTTTTTCCTTGTCATTTAAAATAATATCCTTGCCATCATAATCTTTGATTACTTGTGGAGTTATCTTATCTCTTAGGCCTACATCGACTGTATCAAGATGGCAAACCCAGCCAATATTTGGGATTGTTTTATCAGTATTTGCTGGAAGTTTTGCTTGCAAGACTCCAAATTCATTGATCTTTATATCAACTAGGCCCATATCTTTTAGGTCTTTTTCTAATTTTTGGGCCAATAAAAGTTGTCCCACAGATGATGGGACATTGGGATTTTTTTCATCAGACTGGCTAGGGATAGCCAGGTATGATAGAAAGTTTTCTTGTAGTTTTTCTTTTATAGTAGCTTCATTCATTTTAATTTCCTTATAAAGTCATCAAATATTCTTTTGCTGTATTCATCGTCACTATAGCTTGCTTCTGGGTGCCATTGAACTCCTATCATATATGGATAGTAGGGGTTTTCTATGGCTTCTATAAGCCCGTCTGGGCTTTCTGCAGAGATATCTAAACCTTCTGCCAAGTCTTTTATTCCCTCATGGTGGAAGGAATTGACTTCTATTTGATTTTCACCAATAATTTCTCTAAGATAGGAATCATCTTTTATATTCACATTATGGTAGGCATAAGTCTTATCATCGCCCCTATGGATAACGTCTTTAGAATATTGAGTTTTTATATCATCATATAAAGACCCACCATAATAGATATTCATAAGCTGCATGCCCCTACAGATTCCAAGGATTGGCTTATTTTTTTCTATGGCATAGGTAAATATACCTATACTTTTCTCGTCATCTTCTCTAGAGTAGTCTTCTACCAAATCTTGATTGCCACCATAAAGAGATGGGTCAAAGTCATTGCCCCCAGCAAAGATAACACCATCAGCTTCATCAATCATTCTTTCTACATCTTCTAAGCTAAACTGACTAGTATCGACATTGTAAATTCCTACATTTTTGTCAGTTAAGGCATACTCGATTCCAGTTGTATTTTGATTGTTGTGAACTATGGCAACAGTCTTTTGCGGGAAAAACCTATCTCTTATTACTACAATTGCTAATACTGCAATTATTAAAACTAGTCCTAGCTTAAAAATCCTTAAGGGAGGATTTTTCTTTACTTTTTTCTTAGCTACTCTTTCTTTCAATTTCCCTCTCCAAAATGCCTAATATTTGCTTGCTCCCTTGTCAGTTGCTACAACTATTGTATCTCCCTCAAATCTTATGCCATATACATTATCAACATTGGTGAAATTTGTCCTAGTCCTCTTATCTACAAAGCTTACTTTCAAATCTTCCCCATCTTGGGCAATGCCAATAACTGTAGATGGGGTAAAATAATTGGCCTCATGTTTATCCCAGGATTCCTTTTGAGAATATATCCTATCCTCATCTGAAGCGTATAGACTTATTATCTCCTTTTCCCTATCTAAGTCCTTGGATAGGTAGAGGTCTGCTGTCTCATAGCCTACTGAAATAAGCTCTGGACTATCTCCCTTTTTGCCAGACTCTATAGATTTTTTGTAAAGTTCGTAGTAATTTTCGCTTGCCTTATAAGTAGTATAAAAAATATTTTTAGGACTTACTATCCCATCTTTGATATCGCCATGGATATTTTCAATTTGGGTGATAGTAAAATCACTTAGGCTTAGGACGCTAATAGTAGTCTTATCTCTATTTTCCTGATCATTTTCATAAAACTTATTGATGAAATATAAATTGCCATCCATTAGTCCTATAGGGATGATCTCTTGGCCACCATCAAAGTCAAAAATAGTCTTAATCTCTGTCTTTTCTATGTCGACTAGCTTATATTGGTGAAGCTTACTATCTCCTATAACGAACATAGATCCTGCGCCGTATATATCATAGGCAAGGGAATTTGAGTCAGGGTTCATTATTTCTTTTTTATTTCCATTTGGGTTAAATTTCAGCAATTTTTTATCTATAGGATTGTAATAAATCTCTTCTTTGTTGACATCCAAGTGCTTTATACTTAGTGAGTCATTATTTTTAGAAGAACAACCTGTAAAAAGTAAAACTGCTAAAATCAACCATATTCTAATATTTTTCATACTTTAATTATAACACGGATTTGCCAAAAGTTCTGATTTCTTAGCTAGAAATCGATTTCGAACTCTTTTAAGTCATTATTCTCGTCTATATAGTAGAAGGTATTTTGCGTATAATTTTGGCCCATTATGTTTTCATCGAATACTAAATCTCCACTGTAAGCATCATAAATTTTCAAATTTTGCTCATAGTCACTTGGATTCTCCCTAGTAGATTTTGTGTAATAGAAAATAAATCTGCCATTTATTTGAACAAAGCCTTCCGAATTAACAGGCACTTTCCATCTCTGATCTCCTATGTGTATGCCATCTTCTTCGGATTTAAAGTAATCATTGATTACTTGCCCACCTTCTATAAAGCTTGTCGCATAGACATCGTAAGAATTAAAATCTTTTTCTACTAATTCTGGATCATCTGATAGGTCAGACTCGGGCGAAAAAGAATATAGACAATTTTTACCACTTTCATTGTTTACAAAATATACTTTGTCGCTATTGCTTGCAACCGATGTAATACTATGGGAGTGCTTTCCGTAATAGTCTTTTAAGAGCCTTTCTTCTAGATCAAAATACCCAATGGTTCTTTTTCTATCTGCTAAATTACCATTTTCATCCAATATGCTTATATAATGATATCCGTAAATCTTATTGCCAATCATACCAACTGGATAAAATTCTTCGTTTTTTGCAAACCTATATAAAAGATTTAAACTTTTGCCAACTAGATTATATATTCCATATTCGTTTCTATCATATGACCTTCCAACATATAGGCTATTTGTACCAGGGACTTGCCCATAAAGCATGGAGCCATTTTCAAATTTTGTATTCCCGTCTAGGTCTACTAAATTATCATTTCGATCAAATTGTACCAAGTATAGGTGAGGAATATAAAAAATACTGTCCTTGTCGACTTTGACATCCTTATCCATATCTAAACTAGGCTTATCTTCTATACTTGCTTGCTTTTTATCTATTTTTTCTGTATTAGTGTCTTTTTTGTCCTCACTAAAATTTGATGAATCCTTAATTTCGGTTTCTACACTTTCTTTCTCTTCTATATTTTCTGCACTTTTTCCATTGCTAGCACAAGATGTTAAAAGTACAGCTAGTGCTAGCATGGATAAGATCTTTTTCATAAAAAGCTCCAGTATTCCTCTTTAAAGCTCTATTTCAATTGATTTTACTTCATTGTCCTTTGTTATATAGTATAATTTTCCATCAGCAATTTTTATGCCACGAACAGTATCTTCCAGTACAGTTTCACCACTTGTAAGGTTTATAACCTTTAGATTTGTTGATAATCTATCTCCCTCGCCTTTGGCATCTACTTGGAAATAGAAAATATTATTTCCTATAATCTCTTGATGGCCTGCTTCAGCCCACAAAAATGGGAATTTTTGGTCATTGGCATAGATGTTGTCATTGTCAGCCCTTAGTATCTTCCAGACTGGCTTGCCATCTACAAATCTTTTTTGTCCAAATAGGTATTGGAGATTGAAATCTTTTTCTACTAACTCCGCCTCTTGGTCTAGGCCCTTTGATAAATCTAGTTTGTATAGGTCATAGTTATAAGCATCTTCTTTGTTATCGCCAGGTTTTGTAAATTGAAGTTCTCCATCTATTACTACTGCACCACCTGTAATAACGTCTATTGTATCTTCAAAATCGTGAACTTCACCACTTGCAAGATCTACGTACCCTATGGCATTTTTCTCATTTTCTAAGGTATCTGTTCCATTGATATCAGACTTAGCATAGTAATTATGGAAGCCATAAATCTTATCTCCAACTAGACCTAGAGGTCGAAATTCTTCATCTGAAGGAAATTCATATAGGCTAGTAACATTCTTGTCATTCATCCTAACAACGGCTACTTTATCATCTAAATCTTCTACATTACGCTTTGTTCTAATAAAAATATTATTTGAATACTTAACATAATCATAATTATATGAGTCATCGCTTGGGGATACTATTCCATTTTCATCTACAATTTCCCCATCTTCGTTTACACTTCTAAATGTTGAATATGGTAGGAAGAACAAATCATCAGCACTTACTTTGTCTTTTTCGCCTTGTTTTTCTTGGTCAGAATTTTCTTCGCTAGGTTTTTCTTCTTTCTTTTCTTCCTTATCGTCTACCTTTTCTTCTTCGTCTTCTTCTTTATCGTTTATATCTTTGTCAACTTTTATGCTTTGGTCTGTTTCTTCTTTATCTTCATCTTCTGTATCATTATCTTTAGAATCTGTTTCTTCACTTTCCTCTGGTTTTGATACTTCTATGACTTTCTTTTGATCGTCTTTATTCTCTTCTTCGATTTGACTATTTGCCTCTCCTGCTGGAGCGTTTGAATTGGTACACCCCATAAGGGCCAGGGATAGGACTGCTATTGGTATATATTTTTTCATTATCTTCTCCTTAATTTGCTCTTAAAGCCTCGATTGCTGAAAGTTTTGTAGCTCGTCTTGCTGGTAGATATCCTGCTAATACACCTACTAGGGCTGAGAATCCTACTCCAACTAGGGCTAGCCAGACTGGAATAATTACTATATTTCCGCTAGTGCCAAACATTGAGTTGGGATCTGCTCCCAGAGTGCTATTTAATAGCTTAGCAACGAGCAAGGAAATGACAAGACCAAGTATGCCTCCAAAAAATCCTATAAAACCGGACTCTATAAGAAACATAGTCTCCACATCTCTAACTGAGGCTCCTATTACTTTCATTACCCCAATTTCCTTTTGTCTCTCATAAATACTCATAAGCATAGTGTTTATGATACCTATAGCTGATACTATGAAGGCGATAGAACCAATGCCTCCAAGTATTAGCATAATAGTTCTGGTTTGGTTTTGAATCTCCTCATTTGTTTTGGCCATGGAATTTGTTTGATAGCCTAATTGTCTTATTTCATTTTCGGCAGCTTCGACATTTTTTACATCATCGACTATGACCTGCAGATTGTCATAAGTTATTTTGTCACTTTTTTCAGGGATTGGATTTCCTTTTTCGTCAAATGATTGGTTTAAACTTGGAGACATTATCTTAGCATCTTCTTTTTTTAGCATTTTGAAGGTAGCTTCAGATATATAGGACCCCCAGCCAGATAAAAATGAGTTTTTGTTTAGTTTGCCTGCTATTTCTATTGGCACATCTGTATATTCTGGTTTTTTCTCTTCTTTTTCTTCTGTCCCATTTTCAATGTTTTCATTGCCAAAATTGACTCCATCGTCTCCTTCACCTTCCATTACCCAACCTAGGCGGATAAAGTATTGGTGCCCATTGTAGTCAAAGTCTTCTACTGGCTCCATATAAAAACTACCGCCACCTTCTGCTATTTGTTTGGTTGCTTGGGTATTTTGTCCTAGAAGAATTTTATTATCATCTTTGGCATTTGGTGGATTTCCAAAATCCATCATATCTTTATCAATCATTGAAAACACATTGTCAGGAATGATATTTATAGACCCGTCAATTTCATAATCTTCAGTATCAGACATCTTTATTTGGACATATACGTTCTTGCTAGGCACTACTGCCTTTACATGACTTACTCTTTTTAAATCATTTAGCACCTTATCATTTATCTGAAGATTGCCTTGCCCAGATCCGTCCATGACATCTATAGTGGTAAGACCTTGGAAGGATTCTATCATTTCTTTTTGCGAATTGCTGATGCCTTCAGCAAAGGCAAGCATTAGGATAATAGAGGTTGAGCCAATGACAACTGATAAGATAGTAAGAATAGTCCTAGATTTACGACGCCAAAGATTCCTTAGGGCCATTATAAATCTATCAGATATCTTCATCTTCTATTATTAGCTCCTTCTCTTTTTTATTTTTTGATCTTTTTCTGATTAGTACCACTACAAGGGCTACGATTATTGCTAGTCCAACCCACAAGAATGGGGATGCAAACAAGCCTCCACCTGTATTTTCTCCAGGATCAGCTCCCATGTCCCCATCAGCTGGTATCATTTCACCAGTTTCTGGATCTTGAATCATACCACCTTCCATGCCATCCATACCTCCCATATCCATAGAAGTTACATTAGAATTGAAGTTTTGTGTTTGTGTGTGGACATTGCCTGCTGAATCTTCATAGGTTAGAAGAATTTTCCCCTCTACATCTCCTTCTCTTTCTGGGGTGATATTAAAGGTGAAAGTTTCTGTTGTTCCTGTATTAAAATTACCTATAAAGCGTCTATCATTATCTATTGTGAATCCCTTGCCTATGACATCACACATAAAAGTATTTAGATTGTCCTTGCCTGTATTGTAAATATTTACAGAAACTTGACTTTGTTGGCCAACTATCAAATCATCATGTTTAACATCGCCAATGGTTACATTGGCCCTTTGGACAACAGGTATACCTATAGACTCTTTGGTGGTATATTGGTTACCCCAATAGTCTTCATATTCCAAAGTTAGGCCAATAACATAGTTACCTGCAGCGGCATTTGGATTTACATTCATGGTGATATACTTATTGGAAGTATTCCATGGGTAAAGGGCTGCTAGATAAAAGGAATTTGATTGGTCAACAGGGCTAAAGACTGATCCATCGCTTACAAGGGCATTGTTATCTCCGCTTGATTGTGGTTGGGATTGGAGTTGTGACTCTATAGTTACCTTTAGGTTGTAAATAGTATTTTTGGCGTTGGTATTATACAAGGTAAAGCCAAGGTTAAATGAGTCACCAGCCTCAACTGTTTGTGGATTTAGGCTATAGTTTGAAATTATAAGCTTTGGCTGGTTTTTCATTTGTACTTGGTTTGTAGTATCATCTCCTGAAGCCTTGCTATTTGAAGAATCATTGCCATTTATTTCATCATAATATGTCGTCATTTTCTAATACCTCATCAATAGTTAAATTTTTATGTATATTTTCTATCTTTCCATCTCTCATAAATAAAGTTCTATCAGCAAATTCTGTCATTTCGTCATCGTGAGTTACCATAATGAAGGTTTGCTTGTTTTTCTTTGTAATATCCTTTATAAGCTGCATTACTTCAAAGCTGGTCTTTGTGTCTAGGTTTCCAGTTGGTTCATCTGCAAATATAATCTTTGGTGTCCCTACAAAGGCACGGGCTATAGAAACTCTTTGCTGTTGACCACCAGAAAGCTCATTTGGCTTGTTGTTCATCCTATCTTCAAGGCCGACTTGTTTTAAAATCTTGTAGGCTTCTTTTTTCCTCTCTTCTACTCCGATTCCCTTAAAGGTTAAAGGCAGGGATACATTCTCCCAGGCCGTTAGGTAGGGCAATAGATTGTAAGATTGGAAAACAAAGCCAATATTTAGATTCCTAAACTTGGTTATGTCAGTTTCCTTTAGTTCATTTAAAATAATATTCCCATACTTGATGGAACCCTTGGTCGGATACTCAAGACCAGCCAGCATATTTAAAAGAGTTGACTTACCAGAACCAGATGTCCCAAGCAAGGCTATAAACTCACCTTTTTCAATGTCTAAGTCTATACCGTCCAGAGCCTTAATGATATTATTTCCAATCTTATAGTATTTTTTTAAAGATCTTACTTCAATTAGCGACATCATTAACTCCAATTTTTACTTTTTTCAAAATGTAAAATATATTACAAAATAGTGTCACACTATTAGACACACACTCTGTTTGAATTATTATATCATTTCAAAAGATAGTTGACAATTGTTTATATAAATAATATTCATATTCATTTACATCAAGGATAAAGAAACATATATTAAAATAACCTACAAGATATTTAATCTCATAGGTTAGAAGTTAAAATTACTTAATTTATATATGTAACATTATCATCTCTTATATCCCAGATTATCTCTTGGTAGATCCCATCATAGATCTTTAGAATCTTATCCATAGAAAGGCTCATTCCATCCATTTTCTTGAAGTCCTCAAAATCCACCCAAGAAAGAGTTCCCTCTCGATTATCTCTGATAAGCTCTCCCCTATAGTTGTTTGTCTCATAAAGCAGACCCACATCCTTAAAGTCATCGGAAATCCAAGTTATAAATCCACAAAATTTAAGATCACAAATATCTAGGCCCGTCTCTTCCTTGGCTTCTCTTATGGCAGAATCATAAAATGATTCCCTAGCTTCTACCTTGCCTCCAGGAAAAGTCAACCCTTCCCAGCCTTCTTTTTTCACCTTATCCAAGATGACAACTTCATTTGTCTTAGGGTTTACAATTTTTATCATATTCATTAGTCTAGTTTTCATATAAATTCCTCTAAATTTTTCATCATACATTAGTACTTTATTGGAATTTATAATTTTTACTAGTTATAGGAACAAAAAAACTGGCGACTATGACTTGAACCCCTCAATCTGTATTCCGAATTTTGGGGTTCAGGTCACTAGCGCCAGCTTTTAGATTTTAGTTTTTACCTTTGTTTTGAGAAGCAGTTTTTTCTTTTTCTTCTCTACGTTTTTTCATAGATTCTTGGATTCCTTCAACTATAGCATCCATTTCTGGTTCTTTCATACGTTTTAATGAACTTGTGATTTCTAGTTGTTCTGGTAGAACGTCCATCAATCTCATTTCTTCATCTAAGTATTTTTCCATTTTTTCTGCAGCTTGTGGTGCCCAAGATCCGTTTCCTATGATAGAAACTGCTCTATTTTGTACGTTTAGAGCCTTCATATCTTCTATGAAGTTTTGCATTGGAGGATATACTCCAAGGTTATAGGTTACAGATGCAAGAACTATGTTAGAATATTTGAATGCTTCTGCTATTAGAGTTGATACGTGTGTGCTTGATACATCCCTTAGTCTAATATCTGTAATGCCTGCTTCACAAAGTTTGCTTGCTAATGCTTGAGCAGCGTATTCTGTGTTGCCATACATTGATGCATATACTATTAGTACACCTTCGTTTTCTGGTTCATATGTTGCCCAGTGGGTGTATTTATCAAGGATATAACCGAAGTTATCTCTCCATACTAGTCCGTGTAGTGGGCAGATGTATTTGATATCAAGTCCGCCTGCTTTTTCTAAGGCTTTTTGTACAAAGGTACCGTATTTTCCTACGATATTTGTATAATAACGTCTTGCTTCGTCTAGGTAATCACGATCCCAATCAACTTCATCTGCAAATAGTCTACCGTTGTTTGCTATAAATGATCCGAAGGCATCTGCTGAGAATAATACGCCATTTGTTGTATCATAGGTCATTAGAACTTCTGGCCAGTGAACCATTGGTGCTTCTACGAAAGCTAGGGTATGTTTACCAAAGTTCATGGTGTCGCCTTCTTTTACTTCGATGTATCTATCATCTACGTGATAGCCAAATTGTCTCATGAACATTACCCCTTTTTCTGAGGAAATGATTTTAAGGTTTG
>CABTWT010000035.1 GCA_902488555.1 uncultured Anaerococcus sp. | reverse complement strand
TTCCAAGAGTCTAATTTGTTAGCTCTTTTTGTTATGACAAATTGCCTTCTAAATAGTAGCTTTTCATTCATAGAGATTGGTCTCCTTTTATAAAATTTCTCTTATATTATATTATATTATTTATTTACTTCATTATCATCATAAATTAAAATTATTTTACTAAGTTGATGAAAAATGTGATTACTAAAGGATTGCACAAGTTTACTGCTATGGCAAGGACTATAGGGAAGACAAACATTGCCACATCGGCTGGGCCTTCTTTTTCTATGATGGCTTCCATATTAGCTATGGCATTTGGCGTTTGTCCTAGTCCTACTCCACAATGTCCTGCTGCTATGACTGCTGCATCATAGTTTGATCCAGCAAGTTTAAAAGTAACAAGGCTAGTGTATATAGCTATAAATATTGCTTGACCTACCATAACAACTAGCATTGGTAGGGCAAGGGCTACAATTGCGCTTATATTTAATCCTATAAGGGCAAGAGATAAAAATAAGCTTAAAGATATATTGCCTACAGTATCTATGCTTTTTGTGTTGATATCTTTTTTTAGGTAATCGTAAATGTTTCTAACAATAAGGCCTCCAAATTGGCAGCCTACATAGTAGGGGAAGTTTAGGCCTGTTAGAAGTAATATTTTATTGATAAAAGTTCCTAAAAAGCTTGCAAGACCGACAATTACTATTGCCTTCATCAAGGATTTTTGATCTATGGTATCTTTTTTTGCATCAAGACTTATATAAGATTTCAAATTTTCGCTTTTTAAGCTATGGTTTTTGATAAGCCTTTGGGCAACAGGGCCTCCTACAAGAGAACCAATCAGAAGGCCAAAGGTAGCTGAAGCAACTCCTATTTCTGTAGCGTTATTTGCCCCATATCCTTCCATTATTTTGCCAAAACTTACAGCAGAACCTATGCCGCCTGTCATTGATGTAGATCCCATAGCAACTCCGTAGAGTGGATTTATGTTAAATAGTTTTGTAAATCCCACAGCCACGATATTTTGAAGTGGGAGCAATATTATAATTGCAAGGGCAAGTTTTAGGCCAAGACCGCCAGCTTTTTTAAGAGCCTTAAAGGAACAAGCAAGGCCTATGGATGCAAAAAATATATTCATAAAGAAATCTTGTAGAACTTGGTCAAATTCTATGTCAAAGCTTCCAGTAGTTTTTAGTAAAAAAACCACAAAGCTTACTATTAGCCCTCCTATAACTGGAGCAGGTATAAAAAACTTCTTTAGAAATTCTGATTTTTCTTTGATTTTGTTACCCAAAATATATGCTAGAATTGCAATTCCTAGGCTTTGTATCATATCTAATGTTATGTGCATATCTTCCTCTTTTCATTTAGCTTGCTTATATTATATATCTATTTTGATATAATTAAATATTTTGACTAAAAGACCCATAATTATTTCTGTGAAATCTTTGACACAGGTATAAAATTATGTTAATTTGAATATATAATAAATTTGGAGGATTTAATGAAAAAAAATGATAATGGACTTATAAGTTGGCAGAGCCTTACCTTTATGGCTTTTGCAACTTTGTGGGGTTTTGGTAATGTTGCCAATGGCTTCATGTATTTTAATGGAATTCAAGTTATTTTTTCATGGGTTTTGATGTTTGCCCTTTATTTTATTCCTTATGCACTTATGGTGGGGGAATTAGGATCAACATTTAAAAATCTTGGTGGGGGAGTTTCTTCTTGGATTGAACAAACTTCAACAACAAAGCTTGCTTACTATGCTGGTTGGACCTATTGGTGTGTTCACATCCCTTATATAGCTTCCAAGGGTTCAGGAGCTTTGAAGGCTTTATCTTGGCTTGTTTTTCACAATGCAGAAACATTTGATACCTTTAAAACCTCTCATGTTCAAATAGTAACCTTGGCAATACTTTTGATATTTGCTTTTATTGCAAGCCGTGGACTTAATCCACTTAAAAACTTAACACAAATAGCAGGAAGTTCTATGTTTGTTATGGGAATTTTATATATTATCCTAGGACTTTTTGCACCAGTTGTTGCACCAAGGGGCGACTATCAAAATATTGACTTTTCACTAAAGGCAATAGTGCCAACATTCAACGTTGGATACTTTACCTCACTTTCAATTTTGGTATTTGCAGTTGGTGGTGTAGAAAAAATCTCACCATACATCAACAAGATGAAGGGTGATTCTTCAAAAGGCTTCCCAAAGGCAATGCTTGCTGCAGCTATAATGGTTGTAATATCTGCTTTGTTTGGAACAGTTGCTATGGCTAGGATGTTTGATCCAGCTGTTATCAATGCGACTCAAGAAAGTTTTGACTCCTATGTAGCAAATGGAGCATATTGGGCCTTCCAAAAACTTGGACAATACTACGGACTAGGAAACTTCTTCTTAATCATCTATGCCCTATCAAACCTAATTGGTCAATTGTCAATTTTGGTTCTTTCTATAGATGCACCACTTAGAATACTACTAGGAGATCCAAAGATTAGTATCCATATTCCACAAAAACTTTTAAGAAAGAACAAATACGGAGCATATATCAACGGAATCAAGATGGTAGTAATCCTATCTGGAACAATAATCTTATCACAAATCTTGCTTCCAGGAGCAGCATCTGTTCTAAGAGCACTTACAAAACTAAACTCTGTAACTATGCCACTAAGATATCTATGGGTATTCGTAGCTTATTACTTGCTAAAGAAAAACGCCATGGATAATGGAGAATACAAGTTTACCAAATCTCAAGGAGCTGGTAAATTCTGGGGCCTATGGTGCTTTATAATTACATTATTATCATGCCTACTAGGTATGTACTCAGATGATAAAGTTACAATGATTTTAAATATCTTAACACCAGTATTCTTAGTTGCTCTAGGTTTGATATTCCCAACTATAAGAGCCAAAGAAGATGGTAGAGCTAATACTTTTGTAGAATAACATCGTTCCCTCATTTGCACACTCTTAGGATAATTTTAGCAAAACTTTGTCTAAATGCTTTCCTAAGAGTGCAAATGATTTGGGACGATTTTTTTTAATTTAATAATTTCTTAATGTATATTATGTAATAATAATTGAAAATCAGATGCAATATATTATATAATTAACTATGAATTGAGGAAATTATGAAAATTGTATTTTATATAGTAGGATTTGCCATATTTTATGCTATGGTTGGCTATCCTATCACACTAATGATCTTAGATAAGATTATGAAAAGGAAAAATGACAAGGACTTATCCTACAAGCCCTTTGTTTCTATAATAATATCAGCTTATAATGAAGAAAAGGTAATAGAAAGAAAACTAGAAAATATAACAGAATCAACCTATCCCCACTATGAAGTTATAGTGGCTAACGATGCATCTAGCGATAGGACAGTTGAGATTTGCCAAAATTTCATCAACAATCACCCTGCCTATGACATTAAGGTCAACACGGTCAAAAACCACCTAGGCAAAACTAACGCCCAAGATGAGGCTGTAGATGTGGCCAAGGGAGAGATAATAGTATTTTCTGATGCAAACTCTATGTTTAAGGCTGATGCCATAGATGAGCTTGTGAGTTATTTTACAGACGATGATATTATCTATGTATGCGGATCGCTTATCTATGCCAAGGATGATGACATAGCTTCGGCTGTGGCGGAGAATTCCTATTGGGATATGGAACTTAAGATGAGAAAAATCGAATCAGAGATTGCAACAATTGCAGCCGGCAATGGTGCAATTTATGCTTGCAGGAAGAGTGACTACCGCCGTTATAACCTTGTAAGCTCTCACGACTATGAGATGCCTCTTTATGCTGGTATAAACCACAAGAGAGCCCTTTACAATCCAAAGGCCATAGCCTTGGAGAAGGCTGGCCAGACCAGCAAGGATGAGTTCAAAAGAAAGGTTAGGATGCAAAGAAGGATTTTGACCAATATTTTTACCAATCTTAGACGTTTAAATATTTTCGAATATGGTTGGTTTTCTTTCTTCCACTTTAACCACAAGACTTTGAGGTTTTTGCAGGCCTTTAACCACATAGTTTTATTTATTGCAAACTTAGCTTTGTTAAATGAGGGAGACTTTTATAGGATATTTTTCCTAATCCAAGTTGCATTCTTTACTCTTGCAGGAATAGGAAAATTAACTGAAAGTAAGAGCAAAGTCTTCTACTTCCCATATTACTACACCATGATGATGGCAGCTCAGCTTAAGGGTGGCTATAACGAGGCTACTGGCAAGAGCAAGGCAACATGGGAAAAGGCAGAGACAACGAGGACCTAGCATGAGTATAGAAGTATTAATTTCAACTATGAATGAAGAGTCCATAGAATGCTACAAGCGATTCAACCTTGAAACAGATGCCCTAATCATAAACCAAACTGATAAAAACGCTTATGAAGAGATAGATACAGGCAAATTTAAGGTTAGGATGATTTCAACTGATACTAGAGGACTTGGACTTAGCAGGAATCTCGCTATATTAAATTCTAGGGCCGATATCCTAGTTTTTGCAGATGATGATGAGGTTTTTGAAACAGGCTACAGCAAGGCCATAAAAGAAGAATTTGACAAACACCCAGATGTAGATTTTTTCATATTTAAAACTATAATATATTTAAACGACGAAGAGATTGTAAAGGTTAAGGAAGAAAAAGACCTTAAGCTTTACAATTCTTTAAGATATGGATCTGTACATTTTGTTTTTAAGAAAGATTCTATAGTAAAAAATAACTTATCAGTTTCAACTTACTTTGGAGCAGGAACTGACAATGGTTCTGGTGAGGACAGTTTGTTTTTAAGAGATGCCTTTAAGGCAGGGCTTAAGATTAGAACAAGTACAAAACTCATCGCCAAGGTCTATAATGACGATTCTACTTGGTTTACAGGTTATGATGAAAAGTTTTTTATTGACAAGGGTAAGCTTGCCAAGGCTTTGTTTCCAAGGACCTATATACTATATATAGAACAATTTTTGCGAAGACATAAACAAATGACAGAAGTTATCGATATTAAAAAAGCTCGCAAGCTTATGCTTAGTGGAGCAAGAGAATTTGGAGGAGAAGATGGAGAATAAAAGATCGCTTTTTTCAGCAATCCCACCTGCAATCATAGCAGGAATTATCATAGGAATGCTAACATATTTTGGACTAAACTATATGGGCTACAAGGAATACACAGCCCAAGCTAAAATTGTTACATCAAATGTTGAGAATGTAGATGATTCTAAGAATACTGCGCAAACTTATGCAGCTACAATCAATAGCTCAAAAATCAAACAAAAAACCTTAGAAACCCTTGCAATTGATTGGAATGTAGGAAAGTTAGATAGCAAGCTAGACATAAAGCCAACTCAAAATTCATCTATCATAGACATCACAGTCCAAGACACAAACAAGCTACGTGCAGAAGACTTGGCTGACCAATACGCTGACTATTCTGTAAGAGTAATAAACAATATTTATGATTCTGGTGCAGAAGTTATGGAATATTCATATGGCTTGGCTTCCACGACAGATAATACTATAAAATATGCTGGTTTTGCAGCAGGAGCTGGGGCTATACTTTGGGCCTTAATTACAATGATTTCAATCAACTCCCACAACAAGAAAATCGCCAAGGCATATCTCGCAAATGCAAAAAAAGATGAAGTAAAAGAAGTACGAGAAGTTAAAAAAGTCAAAACAGAGCCAAAAGAAAAGACCACAGTAGTCTCAGATTTAAATGATGCTGATAAAGAATCTGGTACAACTAGAGTTATAGATAGCAAAGAGATTAATTCCAAGGCAAGTAATACTAATAAATACGAAATCCTTGGCAAATTACCTAGCTATGAAAAAGGAGAATTAGATGTTTAAGAAGCAAACTGATGAAAAAAGGGAAATCCTTCTTCAATCATTTTATAATCTTGAAGATAAAATAATCCAAAAAATGGGACGCCAGAATGTTTCTATAGCTTTTACAGCTACAAGTATTGGCACAAAAAAGACCGAAAATATTTTAAATATAGCAAGACACCTTGCTGAAGATGGTATTAGTGTCCTTATGATAGATGCCGATCTTAGATATTCAAATTTGGATGACTTTGTAGAAGAAGATTCTGAACGTGGATTTATAGATGTAATCCTCGGTGGCTATGACGTAGAGAAAGTTAAGATTAAGGATAGGGCCTACAAATCTTTATCTTTTCTAAAAACAGGGTCAGTAGCAGACTATGCTGATAAGTTTTTGGAACCAAAGGTTGTTAGAAACTTCTTTAGTGACATCAGCAATGAATATGATTATGTTCTAGTTGATCTAACAGAAAATACAGATGTTGCTGAGGCAAATATGTTTGCTGCAAGTACTGACGCTTGCCTAGTATTTACTAAAGATGAGCTAAAATCTAGTGAGGAAACTCAAAATTCCTTAAACCAACTAGAAAAAGCAAACGCAAACATTCTTGGCCTTGCCATAACTGACTATGATTATAGTGAAGATGAACTTGATGATTTGTTTGGAGGATATGATGAATAAAAGATTAAAGACTCTTGCTGTTTTTCTCTTGATACTAATGACAACAGCTTGTGCAGAGGACAAATATGTTTCTGTCCGCCACCCAGAAGATAGCAATGTCAGCGAAGTTTCTGATAGTGATCTTGAAGAAAATAATGCTGAGGACGAAAATGCAGACGAGAACACAGATGAAAATGCTGATAATGATCAAGATAGTGAAAATACAGATGAAGATACTGACGAAAATTCTGAAGAAAGCTCTGATGGTGTAATCTATACTGTAGAAGACGTTGTAAATGTTAGACTTGCACCAAGTGAAAACTCTGCAATCATAACCCAAGCTGAACCAGGTCAAGATATTATAAAACTTGGCGATTCTGACAATTGGACAAGGGTAAGTATTGGTGGTCAAACAGGATACATCAGAAGCGATTTGATCAAAGAAAAATAGTCCACTTTAGTAAAAAATGAGGGATAGATGGAGATACTACTAATAAAAAACACTATATGGCCTCTTATTTTAACAATAGGGGTCATTAGTTTGTTGAATTACATCATAGATAGAAAAAATCATAGCAAAATTATTGCTATATTTGCAAGTTTACTAGGTATAGGCATCATGGTCTATATGATTTATACTAACAACGCCTACCTATACTTGCAACTTTATCTATTTATGTTCTTTCTATCCATATCCCTTGTAATCCTTGCTCTAAGAAAAAACATAGATGCATTTACTATAATAGGTATTGTCCTTATGATTGTAATGCTAATCTTGCTTTTAAGATTTACCTTAATTGAATAATAAAAAAAAGCTCTTTGGCCTAGCCAAGAGCTTATTTTTTTTATTTTCTAAGATTGTTCTCTACAGCGTCGATTATTAATTGTAGGTATCCAGCTGTATCAACAAGTGTTGCACCTGTTACTTCATCAATTGCTTCACCTGGTGTAGCAGATTCGATTACTGATTTTACTTCTTCAACTGTTTTACCAGCAACAAAGTTTTCAATAGCAGCAAAGTTATCCTTTAATTCTACTGTTGATTCAGCGTGTTCTTTCATTAGTTCTGAATACATATCGTTGTTTTCTAGTTTTGAACCTAAAACAACATTGCTATCTTTGTATCCTTCTCCAAATCCACCTTCAGATCCAGGAACTCCTGCACCACCTTCAAGGTATTGGTACTCGTCAATGCTTGCAGCAATGATTTTATCTCCCTCAACTGCTACAACAGCATTACCAAAGCTCTTGTCACCGTGTGGAGCACCTAGTGCGTATCTTACTTCTACATCATCTGGATTTTCAGCATCACCTGATGCTACAAATGTGTTATCTTTTGCAGCTTCAACAATCATTCTTACAAGATTTGGTGTTGATTTGAATGTTGCACCTGTAACTGCATCTAGAATTTGTTCATCGTCATTTTCATTTAAGAAATCTTCTAGTTCAGCAATTGTTTTTCCCTTTACAAAGTCTGTAACAGCATTGTAGTTATCTAGTAATGTAACTTCGCCACCAGCTTCTTTCATGTCAGCTGAGTAAGCTTCGTTATTGTCGATTTTTGATCCAAGGATTTTGCCTTCTGCTGTACCTTCTCCAAATGCTCCGTCAGAGTTTGGTACTGCCCTGTAGTCAGAATCAGCTTCATAGTATTGGTATTCATCTATGATTGCATCGACAATTTTGTCTCCGTTTGTTGCTACTACAACGCTTGTGAATGATCTGTCTGCTTCTTTTGGATATGCTCTGTGAAGTACTAGGTTACCCATTTCAGCAGGTGTTTCTTCTTCGCTAGTTTCTTCCTCATCAGAAGCTTCTTCAGAATTTTCGTCAGTTGCTTCTTCTTCTGTAGCTTCCTCTTCTGTTGCTTCTTCTTCGCTAGCTTCTTCTTCTTCTGCTGGAGCTTCTGCTTCAGTTGTTTCTTCAGCTGCTTCGTCAGTAGTTTGTTCTTCTTTAACTTCGTTTGCTGGTTTTTCCTCATTATTGTTTGCACATCCAGCAAATGTTAAAGCTGTTGCTAGCATAATTGTTGCTATTGAATATTTGTTTTTCATTAACTCCTCCGTTAAAAATGTTGTGATACCTCATTACTATAGTATAAGATTATGTATAATTCAAATTATTAGAAAACTTTTCACTTTTTAGGGGTATAAGATTAAAAAGGAAATTAGGAGTATTATGCAAATTAATGTAGATAATCAGCCAGGACTTAGATTAGCTGGCAGAGCTTATAAATTAGAAAATGCAAGTGATGCAAAAGAAACTAGAAGAAAGTTTCTAGAAGAGTTTAAAGACCTAAACTTAAAGGAAATGGGATCTTTTTGTGGCCTAAGGCAGTACAATGCCCTTGATGGGACTTTTGACTACTTTCTAGGCTTTGAAATATCTGACCCAGATTTTATCAAGGAATGGAGACTTGAAGTATATGAGATTGAAGAATCTTTATATTTGGAAGTTCCAATTGATGGTGAAGATGGCCTAGAAGAAGGATATAGATATACTTATGAGGAATTTTTCCCAAACAAAAAGTATTTTCATTCCCTAAATCCAGACTTGGAGTTTTTCCAATATGATGGAAAGATACGAGAAATTGCCAATGTAAGTTTATTTATTAGCCTAATGGAAAATATCCACGCATGAGAGTGAGTTTTATATGAAAAAGATATTAACACTTGCCCTTATTACTATATGCTTATCATCTTGCACTATGTATCCAACAAGAAGAAGTGATGAGCAAATATTTTATGGGGATACTTTGATTGAAACAAGAGAGACACCAAAGGCAAAGAAAATAAACTCTAGTTTTACCTACAGCTTAGAGGATGACTACAAGGATGACGAATGCCTTGAGTGTCAAATTGAAGATAATTACTAAAACTGGGTATAAATAAGAGAAAGAAGATAAGGAGAAATTTATGGGAAAATTAAAACTAGCTGCAGATTTAATAAAACTTAACAACAAATTAGGACTTTTGGACATTGGTGATGTGGTTGGACTTGCAAGTACTGCTTACAAGGTAAAGACTTTTGATCCAATGGATCACATGCCAGATTTTGACTTTTTTGTCGATGAAGAGATGGAAAGAGCGGAAAGAAGAAAAACTTTACTTTTAGCAGGAGCTGCTGCAGGATGCGCTTATCTCCTATACAAAAATAGAGATGCAATATCAAATGCCTTTGAAAATAAAAAGGAAATTGCCCCAGAAATCGCTATAGATATAAAAACTAAGGGCAAAAAAGTTGTTTCAGATGTAAAGGAAAAAGGCGAAGAAATAGCTCACGATGTAGAAGAAGCAGTAGATGATACAAAAAAAGAAAGCAAAAAAGCTGTAGAATCTATTGACGTTAAAAATTCTTTCTACAACAAATAAAAAAATTATCCCGGAGAATTGAACTGACCCCTTAAAGTTGGACCAACCAACTTAAGGAGGTCAGTTTTCTTATGGCAAAATATAGTACAGAATTTAAATATAAATTAGTTAAAAGATACTTAGAAGGTAACGAAAGTTATGAGTCTTTGGCTAAATCATT
>CABTWT010000034.1 GCA_902488555.1 uncultured Anaerococcus sp. | reverse complement strand
TGGTCGGGGTGAAAGGATTCGAACCTTCGACCTCATGTTCCCAAAACACGCGCGCTACCAAGCTGCGCCACACCCCGATATTAACGATTACTTATTTAGTATACGATAAATAAATTCTCTTGTCAAGCTTTTATTATTATTTTTATAAAAAATTTTAAAGCTATGAAATTTAGAGCTTTTTTCCAAAGTCTGTTATAATAATACCATAAGTAAGTAAAAAGTAAAATAGAGGAATATTATGATTAGATTTGATGCCAATGATTTTAAAGATAGAGAAACTTTTTACAAATTATTAAATGAAAAATGTATTTTTGATTATTACGTAGAAAATCTCGATGCTCTTTACGATGAATTAGTTGTCAAAGACAATGAGATCGAGATAATAAATTTTCATATGATATTTGAAAATTTGGGCGAATATGGCCAGAGGGTCATCCAAGTTTTTGTTGATGCTGTAAAAGATTACGATAGTAAGGTAAGTTTGATTAATTGATATGACATATACTAGCAAAGTAAATGAAATTAAAGATTATATCATTATTGATATATTAAGCGGAAAGATAAAAAGTGGCGAAAAATTAAAGGATAGAAAGTTTTTTACCAGTAAGTTTAAAATAAACCCGAATTATTATTTTAAATTGCTTGAAGTTCTAAAGAAAGAAAATATTATCGAAGAAAAATCTGATGGATATTATTATATTTTTGATAATCAAAAAATTGGTTTGCTAAAAAATCAATATCTAAATCAATATATAAATGATTTCTCAGCTAATCTCAATAAAATAGGTTTAAGCCTCGATGATGTTATGGAGATTTTGAAACTTAGGAGTCTTGCAAATGGATAAGGCTATTGAAGTAAAAAATATAAGCAAAAAATATAGTAATAGTCCAGCCCTTGATGACATATCTTTTGACATTGAAAGAGGAAGGGTGGTTGGTTTGCTTGGTCCAAGTGGATCTGGCAAGTCTACGCTAATTAAAATTTTGACAGGTATTGTCAAGGCAGACTCTGGTTCTTTTAATATTTTGGGAGAAAAGCTAAGTCCTGATGTAAAGAAAAAAATGACTTACAAGGCTGATGACCTTATCATTGAGGAAAATCTAAGGATAATTGATTTGATAAACTTATATGAGCATTTTTATCCTGATTTTTCATCAGATGCATCCAAAGAGACCCTAGATTTTCTTGGCCTTGATGAAAAAAGAATGGCTATGGGCCTATCCAAGGGCCAAAGGCAAAAGTTAAATCTTGCCCTAGCTCTTGCTAATAATGCTGAGATTTTCCTTTTGGATGAAGTATTTGATGGCCTAGACCCAATATCTACTAGTAAGGCTATGGATCTATTGATTGATAGAATTGATGGAAGTAAGACTTTCCTTATTGCCTCTCAGCAACTAGAATTAGTGGAAAATCTCCTCGATGAGGTAATTTTCCTTGAAAATGGAAATATTCACTATAGAGATACAGCTATTAATATTGGCAAAAAAGATCAAGTTAGCATAAGTGAATTTTATGACAATATTTATTTAGGTTAAGACTATGGATTTTTTGAAATTTGATTTAATAAGAAATAAAAGATATTTTAGGAATGTAAGTATTCTCTTTGCCTTACTTATAGTCCTTGGCTTAGTGTTGGAATTTGCACCAATTAATTTTCTATCCATTGATAGTATCTTATCTTATAAGATAGTCTTTAATGTGATATTAATAATATTTGCCTTTGCTATAGTAAGCTTTGCGATTGGCCTTATAAGAAAAGACTTATTTACAAGCTCATCAACTATTGTTTTTAATTTGCCTATGGGAAGATCTAAGTATTTTACAAGCAAATTATTATTACTAGCATTAGTATATATTTACAATTTGATACTCACATTGATTTTATTGAAAGTTTTGAATTACCAAATTACAAGTGATTTGCTTTATTACTTTTTCTTAGGACTTATATGGTATTTGATAATTTTTGCCATAAGTTTTTACGGTCAAGCAAGAAATAGATTTACTAATAAAAATCATGGCAATATGCTAATAATACTTATTATAGGCCTTGTCCTAATACTTGGATTTTTCATATGTAAATACTATTCCTTAGTTTTAGTAGGTTCTGGCACCCAACACGCCTTGCCTATGAACTATGCCTTCATATATCCTTTTGCCATTGGAAATTTGGGCATATATAAGAACATAACAACACTTATATACTATATAATAGTTTTGATAGGAATGTGGACTTTGAATACTGGTAATCTTGAAGAAAATTTAGATTTATAGATTGGAGTTATTTTGGAAAATTTTGATAAAGTAAAACAGATAATCAGAGATTCTAATAATATTGTGTTTTTTGGAGGAGCAGGAGTTTCTACTGCATCAGGTCTGCCTGATTTTAGATCTGCTACAGGCCTTTATAACAAAGAAAACAATTCAAATTATTCGCCAGAATATATGCTAAGCCATGAGTTTTTCATAAATCATCCAGATGAATTTATGACCTATTGCAGAGAAAATCTAATGATAGAGGGAGTTAAACCCAATGCCTGCCATTATGCTTTAACCAAGCTTGAGAAAATGGGCAAGCTTAAAGGAATAATTACCCAAAATATTGACGGTCTTCACCAAGATGCAGGAAGCAAAAATGTAATAGAGCTTCATGGCAACCTAGTTGATTTTTATTGTACTAAATGTGGCAAAAATTTTGACCTCTCCTATACAAAAAAATTTGATGGCCTAGTGAAATGTGATGCTTGTGGTGGTATTGTAAGGCCAGACATAGTTTTATATGGCGAGGGTCTTGACCAGAATAATATTTCCTATACCATAAATCTTATAAGCAATGCAGACGTGCTTATCATAGGTGGTACCTCTCTTGCAGTATATCCTGCTGCAGGTCTTATAGATTTTTATAGGGGGAACAAATTAGTATTAATAAATATGGACCCTACTGGCAGGGATTCCAGGGCTGATTATCTCATCCAAGGAGATATTAGCAAAATTTTAGAAGAATTAGTTGAGGGAATTGATGAATAATAAATTAAATACAGACGAATTTGGAATATTTTTACTATGGGCTGGGATAATCACATCCCTAATCTCATATTTTGCCAAATCATCTTTTTTGTATACTTTGGGCTTTGTGTTTTTTGCCTATGCTATTTTTAGGGCCTTTTCTAAAAATATAGAAAAGAGAAGACTTGAAAATAATTACTTTAAGGATAAGTTTTTAAATCCAGTTAAAAAATCCTTGGGAGGATTTAAAGGAGATATAAAAACAAAAAGAAATGACAAAGATCACAAGTATATTACTTGTCCAATTTGCGGGCAAAAACTTAGAATTCCAAAGAAAAAGGGCAAGATAAAAGTAAAATGTCCAAAATGTGGATCAAAATTTGATGCTAGAAGTTAATTTTTAGCATCTTTTATATTGGAAATATGAAAGTATAATTTTTTAGAAAGGGGATTATAATGAAAAGATATATAGGAACAAGAACATTTGGACTTCGTGCACCAATTATAGAAAAAGGTGATGATTTAGTAGAAATCGTCACTAAAAGTGTAAAAGATGCAAGTGAGAGCCACAATATAGAAATTGACGACAAGGACGTTGTATGCGTCACAGAATCTCTAGTAGCAAGAGCTCAAGGTAACTACGCTTCTATAGATCAAATAGCAAAGGACATCAACAATAAATTTGCTGGTGATGAATTGGTAGTTTTATTTCCGATTCTTTCAAGAAATAGATTTTCAATACTTTTAAAGGCTATAGCAAAATCAGGCAAGAAACTACATATTTGCTTATCTTATCCACAAGATGAGGTAGGAAATTATCTAATGGATGAGATGGACCTATTTAATAGTGACATCAATCCTTACAAAGACGTACTTGACTTAGATGAATTTAGAAAAGTTGCTGGAGACTACAAACATACATTTACAGGTATTGACTATCCATCACTTTACACTGAAATGGCAGCAAATTCTGAAATTCACTTTTTGAACAATCCGGTTGATTCACTTAAGTTTTCAAAGAATGTACTAGTTTGCTCAATCCATACAAGAAACATAGTGAAAAGACAGCTAAAAGAAGCTGGTGGAGAAAACATCCTATCCTTAGACGATATTATGACAGAATCTATAGATGGTTCAGGTTACAATAGCCAATATGGTCTATTGGGTTCAAACCTATCTACAGAAAATATGGTTAAACTATTCCCAAGAGATGGAGAAGTATTTGTAAGCAAGCTCCAAGAAAAATTGATAAAAGAATTTGACAAAGAAATCGAAGTTATGATTTATGGTGATGGAGCATTCAAAGATCCAGTTGGCAAAATTTGGGAGCTTGCAGATCCAGTAGTATCTCCTGCCTTTACCAAGGGGCTAATGGGTACTCCAAGTGAGATCAAAATCAAATATATAGCAGATAATGAACTAGCTGATCTATCTATAGAAGATAGGACAAATGCTATGGTTGATAGGATTTCAAAAAAAGAAAAAGAACTAGTAGGCAAAAACGAAACTCTAGGGACTACACCTAGACAAATCACTGATTTGCTAGGATCTCTGGCTGACCTAACATCCGGTTCAGGAGATAAGGGAACACCAATTGTTTTAGTTCAAGGATATTTTGATAATTATTCAGACAACTAATTAGGAGATAATGGTGGCTAAAGAATGTTCCGATGAGAAAAGGAATAATGAAATTTTCGGAAGAAATTTTATAAATAATTACTTAGAAAGAAGAGCTGTGGCCAAACACAATCACGATCCTATGGATGAACTGACTAGGTATCTGCTCATGGCTTTTGCCGCAATACTTTTGGCTTGTGGAACACACTTTTTTAAATATCCAAATTCCTTTGTAATTGGAGGGGTTGAGGGAATGAGTATCATCGCATCAACCTTCGTTCCCCTTACACGACCTCAATTAACCCTAATTATAAACTTAACTTTGCTTGTCATAGCTTTCTTTATCCTTGGTAAGCACTTCACCCTAAGGACTGGCTATGTTGCTATACTAAACTCACTAACAGCTCTTGCCCTAGATTATATTTTTCCAATCGAAGGTTCGCTTACAGGCAACAAGATGCTAGAGCTAGTATACACATTAATTATATCAGCCTTTGGATCTGCTATACTTTTTAACCTTGCAGCTAGTTCTGGGGGAACTGATATAATTGCTATGATTTTGAAGAAATTCTCATCACTTGAAGTGGGTAAGGCCCTTTTAGCGGTAGATAGTGTATTTACTATTGCCTCTATTTGGATTTTTGACGTTGAAATTGGTCTGCTTTCTGTATTGGGACTTTTGTTAAAGGGGATTTTTGTCGATGTAATCATCCAATCCTTCAATACAGATAAATTTTTCATAATAATTACTACAAAGCCTAAAGAAATTGGTAGTTTCATCAGAGATGATTTGAATCGTTCAGCCACTGTCCTTGATGGGATGGGCCTATACAAAGGCGTCAAAAGATCTATCTTCTTCTTGGTCTTATCACCAAAGGAAGCTCCTAGGACAAGAGCTTTCTTAAAAAATATAGATCCATATGCCTTTATAACCATATTAAATACATCAAAAATAATTGGTAAGGGATTTTACCTAACTAGCGATTCGGAATAGGGGAGATTTAATTGAATATATTAGTAAGTTGTGATCAAAACTATCTTAAGCCACTAAAGACGATGTTGTATTCACTTTTTTTGACAAATGAGACTGATATTGACATATATCTCTTGCATAAGTCAATAGATGAGCAAAGTATTGAGGTTTTAAGAGAATTTATAAAAGAAAAATCAAATAATAGAGCAAGTTTGAATAATGTTAGGGTAGATGATGATTTTTCATCTGCCCTAACTACTTTTTATTACACAAGTGAAATGTATTATAGGCTAGTTGCCTACAAGTACCTGCCTGAAGATATGGATAGAATTTTATATTTAGATCCAGATATTTTAGTTTTAAATTCACTAATAGACTTATATAATGAGGATTTTGCCGACAATCTTTTTATGGCGGCTATCCACACCATGCCAACAGTTCAATCTGCAAATAAGGCTAGACTTATTATAACTAGTGAAAAAACTGATATCACTAGATATTACAATTCGGGCATACTTATGATTAATTTAAAAAAGGCCAGAGGTAATATTTACCAGCAAAAAATCCTGGACTATGCAAATAACACTGGAAAAGCAGGTCTTATGATGCCCGACCAGGATTTGCTAAATGTTGTTTTTAGAAATGAAATTATGGAAATTCCAGAATTAAAATACAATTACGATGCTAGAAGATTTACTACATACAAGGTAATGTATGATTATAATCTGGATGATGTGATGGCAAATACTGCTATCCTACATTTTTGTGGTAAGAGAAAACCATGGCTCAAAAATTATATAGGGAAATTTGATAGTTTGTACAAGTTTTTTTGGCATCAAGCTTTAGAAAAATAAAGATTTGCTTTGAATTGTGTAGAAAATAAGTGTAAAATATAAGTAGAGACCAAGTTAAGGAGGATATATGAAGTCAATTAGTAAATTAACATTAATTTTCCTTTCCATGGCTTTGTGTTTTTCTCCTAAATCTTATGCAAACGAAGCAGAAGAGGTCAATAGCAAGACAACAAGTTCAGATCTTAAGACGGGAGAAAATATAATTTTAACGGAGCCCGATAGTGAAGTAGACAACATAATAAAAGATCTAAACGAAAGTACAGAAAAAATACAAGACAAAGTAGAAACAGAAGAGAAACCTTCAAGTGATAGTAAGGACATTCCTGAAAAAATAGAAGAGAAAAATACTACAAATAGTGTAACTACATCAAAGCCTTTAAAAAGTCCAAATACTAAGGAAAACTTAAAAGAATCGAAAGAAAACAGTTCATCATCTATTCTAGATATTAGCCCAGCTCCCAATAATATAAGCAAGCAAACATCATCAAACAGAGATGTAGACGAGTTGATGACAGAAATCAAAGCATTTTTGAAAAAAAATAAAGAAAGGGAGCAAAATAGAAAGAATAGTTCTGCTGAAAGTTCTAAAAAAAATGATGATATAACAAGGACTGTTGAAAAAGTAAGTGATGTAGTAGTATCAAATAAGATAAGCAAGGAAGAATCAGAAAAAATTGCCAAATCAACAAAAGATATAGTCAAAGAATATAACAAAAAAATTGAAGCTACTAACTCTGAGGCAAGAAAACAAGAGCTTGCCCAAGAAGCTATATATAAAATTAATCAAAATGTGAAATCGACATCAAAAGAAGCTTATGATTATATCAATAAAAAAGATGATGAAGTGACCTTGTTTGATCAAAAAAATGAAACATTAGTTTTAGAAATTGATGCTCCAGGATTTGGGGAAAATGATAAGAATTCAAATGATGAGATTAAAGATTTAGATGAAAAAGATTTGATAAGGAGTGAATCATCATCTCTATCAAGGTCGCCCAAATTAAGCAACAAGAAAGATAGTAAAAAGGCCGCTCTACCAATTATTCTAGGGATTATACTAGTAATTGGCATATCAGTTGCCCTAAGTCTAGCCCTAAAGGTAAGAGAAAATAAAAATATTACATCCAAAAACTAGGTTAATTTTTGCTTAGCTTTTGGATTTTTTTAAAGAAAAAGAGGCCAGTGGCCTCTTCTAATTGTTTAATTATTCTTGTGGTTCAAACATATCTTTGCCTACTCCACAAACTGGGCAAACCCAATCTTCTGGAAGTTGGTCAAATTCTGTTCCAGCTTCGATTCCGTTATCAACATCGCCTTCAGCTGGATCATAAATGTATCCACATGCTGTACATACGTATTTCATACCAATGTCTCCTTTCATTGTTATTACATATATATTATACCACAGATTTTGTTTTTCTATCATATTTTGACAGAGAATTATTAAATTATTGATTTTATCAATGTTTTTAGGATTCTTTGGGTATAAAATTAATAAGTTAAGAGGAGCTTATTATGGAGATTATTAGAAATTTGCTTCATTCCGATCTTTTACTTATCAAAGAATTTAGAGATGATACAACTAAATTTCTTGAAAATCTAAATCTTGATGAAGATATGATTTTTAAACTTAGGCTTATTTTAGATGAGCTAATAGTAAATTCTTATAAACATGGCAATTCAAAAGATTTTGATAAGATTATAGAAGTCATAGTCCTAATTGATAAAGATTATTGTATGATAAAGGTTAAAGACGAGGGCGAAGGTATAAATTATGGCAAGGATAGGAACTTACTATCTGACCATGGTAGAGGAATCCAGATAGTAAATACTTTATCAGATAATTTGATAGTCAAAGATAACATGGTAGCAGCCTTTGTACAACTCTAAAGCATGCTATAAATACACCTAGCGATTTTAATTCTAGGTGATTTTTTATGTGTTTAATTGATAATGATATAGTCTAAGATATAATATATTGATAGAATTTATAAGTTTGAAAGAAGGAATTATGAGAAGAGAAGATGTAAGAAATGTTGCAATCATAGCCCACGTTGACCACGGTAAAACTACCTTAGTTGATGGACTTTTAAGAACTGCGGGAACATTTCGTGAAAATCAAGCAGTAAATGAAAGAGTAATGGATTCAAATTCTATAGAAAAAGAAAGAGGAATCACCATACTCTCTAAGAACACTGCAATTCATTATAAAGATAAGAAAATAAACATAATCGATACCCCAGGCCACGCTGACTTTGGTGGAGAGGTAGAACGTGTACTAAATATGGCTGAATCTGTAGTCCTAGTAGTAGATAGCCACGAAGGACCTATGCCACAAACTAAGTTTGTTCTTAGAAAAGCCATAGAATTGGGTCTTCCAGCAATTATTTGTATTAATAAGGTTGATAGGCCTGACCAAAGAATTGATGAAGTAGAAGATGAAATCCTAGACTTATTTATTTCACTTGATGCAGATGAATCATACTTAGAAAGTCCATTTGTATATGCATCAGCAAAAAATGGCTGGGCAAGCCTAGAAAAGGGTCAAATAAAATCTGATATGTCTGACCTTTTGGATACAATAATAGATTACACACCTGCCTTTGAAGCAGAAGAAGATGCACCATTTAAAGTTCTTGTATCAACTACAGACTACAATGACTACCTTGGTTCAATTGCCATAGGAAAGGTTGAGCAAGGGGTGATCAAGAAAAATGCAGATGCGATAATCACAAACTATAACGAAGAAGATAGGAAAATAAAATCAAAAATCGTAACTATATACGAATTTGATGGTTTAAATAGAGTAGAGGTCGAAGAGGCTAAATTTGGATCAATAGTGGCCTTATCTGGTATGGAAGATATCTCAATTGGAGACACTATTGGAACAGAAGCAGACCATGAACCAATAGAGTTTACAAAAATATCCGAACCTACACTTTCTATGACTTTCTCAGTAAATGACTCACCATTTGCTGGTCGTGATGGCAAATATGTTACAAGTAGGCATATAAGAGATAGGTTATTTAAAGAAAAAGAAACAGACGTTTCACTAAAAGTTGAAAATACAGATTCTACAGAGAGCTTCAAGGTGTCAGGCCGTGGAGAGCTTCATCTTTCAGTTCTAATCGAAAATTTAAGACGTGAAGGTTATGAATTCCAAGTTTCAAAACCAGAAGTAATGTATAAAGAAATAGATGGCAAGAAAAATGAACCTATAGAAATTGCCACTATAGATGTAGATCAAGAATATACAGGTTCTGTCATAGAAAAATTGGGACGTAGAAAAGGCGAACTAATTGATATGACTCCAACATCTTCTGGCTATACCAGAATGATATTTAGAATACCTGCAAGGGGCTTAATAGGCTATAGAACAGAATTTCTAACTGATACTAAGGGTACGGGTATACTTAACTCAGAATTTGAAGAATACGCTCCATATAAGGGAGAGATTGAAACTCGCCAAGATGGCTCTCTCATAGCTAGCGAACAAGGTATAGCTCGTGCCTATGGTCTAAATTCCGCCCAATCTAGGGGATTATTGTTTGTAGATGCAGGAGATGAGGTTTACGAAGGTCTTGTAGTTGGCATGAACCCAAAGGGACTCGATATAGATGTCAACGTATGTAAGCAAAAGAAACTAACAAATACCCGTGCAAGTGGTTCTGACGATGCCATCATGCTAACACCAGCCAAAAAAATGAGTGTAGAAGAAATGATGGAATTTGT
>CABTWT010000033.1 GCA_902488555.1 uncultured Anaerococcus sp. | reverse complement strand
TAGAATCCTATACTCAAAATTCGTATAGTTATATTCCTTATAATTTTTAATATCAAAATCCTTATGAGATATACTCATAGCCTCATTAAGACCATTTATAAAAGCTTTACTAGACCTTTTGGGATTGTAGATTATGGATTGATAAAATTTAAAATATTGAATATACTTTTTTTGATAAAAACTAGGTAGACTATCCTTATCAACCTTTTCGAATTCTTCTAAAGTAATTTTTGCTTTTTCATAGTCAAGTTCACTTATATAATAATCTATTTCAGTTGTATAATTACTTATAGATGACCAAATTGAACCTTGTAGGGTGTTAAATATTCCATCAAATTCGATTCCTAGCTCTTCTAGTACTAACAATAAGGAGCTAAGCTTTATATCTACCTTTCCGCTTTCAAGCCTCCTTATTGTATCTACTGATAAGTCAGCAGCAAAGGCCAGATCCTCTTGGGTTAGTTTTTTTTCTTTTCTTATAGTCCTTATTTCATTACCTATATAGGCTAAATTATAATCCATTATCATCCCTTCTAAGGTGTGCAAGAATCAAGTACCCACCTATAACCCTTACGATTTACAGTCTCAATTGGATTTAAGTCAGCTTTTTTAAATTCTAATCTTATCTTTCTGATATGTTCTCTGACAGATCTTTCTGTCGTCTTAAGGCCCTTTTCTTCCATGAGATTTACTATTTCTTCTTTGGATAGAATCCTACCCATATTTGAAATTAGGCATGCACAGATAGCTATTTCAAACTTAGTCAAATCAAGGATATCGTTGCCAATCCTAAATATACCATTGTCTTCTTCCATAGTACAAAATCCTAGATTGATAATGCTTGTATCATTTATTTCTTGGACTTTCCTAAAGACGCTATCGATAAATTCTTCTCTCGTATTTGAATGGATGACAAAGTCTTTATCATCGATTTTCTGCTCATAGGGATTGTTGCTATGTCTGTCCGTTAGGTATATTACTGGTATATTGGTGGTTTGTTTTATATACTGAATAACTTGTAAACATTTGTTATGGCTCATATCTACGAGGATTAGGTCATAGCCTTTTAGGTCTCTGTCAACCAAATCTTCCAATTTATCAAACTTATCCACGAGTACTTGATTCTTGTCGTAATGAGCATTCAAAATTTGTGATACACCGTTTTCATATTCAACAGATGCTATTTTCATACAAACTCCTTTTATATATAATATTATAGGTTTTCAAGGAGATTTTGTAAAGATATCTTTATATAAATTTATTGTGCCGGCCAATATCATTTAAATATCCTTGTATATCCCTACACAAAAAAAGACCTGCCTAAGCAAGTCTAATAATTTTTATAGATAATATTTATTTACCATTTTTAGATCGTCATCTAGTTCGTATACTAATGGTTGGCCTGTTGGGATTTCAAGACCCATGATGTCTTCATCTGAGATTGATTCGATGTGTTTTGCCAAGGCTCTTAAAGAGTTTCCGTGAGCAGCTACTAGGATTGTTTCGTCTTTTAGTAGTTGTGGAGCTATGTGATCAAAGAAATATGGTAGAGCTCTATCTAGAGTTACTTTTAGGTTTTCAGCTGTTGGAATTACATCTTTTGGAAGATTTTTGAACTGCCTCATATTTAATTGTTTTTCTTGTTCTTCTTCAGATAGTTCTGGTGGAAGTGTATCATAAGATCTTCTCCAAATATGAACTTGTTCGTCACCGTATTTTTCAGCTGTTTCTGCCTTGTTTAGTCCTTGTAGGGCACCGTAATGACGTTCGTTTAATCTCCAAGATTTTTCTACTGGAACAAATAATTGTTCGCTGTATTCTAGAACATAGTTACAAGTTTTGATGGCACGTTTAAGTATAGATGTGTGAGCGTGGTCAAATACTATACCTGCTTCTTTGATTTTTTTGCCAGCTTCTATAGCTTCTTTTGTTCCTTGTTCTGATAGGTCAACATCTACCCAGCCTGTAAATTTATTTGCAAGGTTCCATTCACTTTGGCCATGTCTTACCATTACTAATTTTTTTGTCATCATCTTCTCCTTAGTTTTTCCTTATTTTCTAGTTCTTTTTGCTTTGCTTTCCTACCATCATCAAGTCCCTTGTCTACTTCGTCAAGCCATCCTAAGGCCTTGCCAGTTCCATTTATTACGCACTTAGCAGCATCATCTGCTATTATTGCATCAACTTGAAACTTCTCACTTATCCTATCGCTTAGTCCAAGGGTATAGGCTCCTCCACCAGTGAGTATTATGTGTTTTTCGTAAATATCACTTGCCAACTCAGGAGGTGTTAGCTCTAATACACTTTTTACCCCATCTACGATCAAATCCACAGATGCTTTTAGGGCTGTATGAATTTCGCCAAGGGTTATGATAATTTTGTTTGGCAGTCCATCGTTGATTTGTCTGCCAGATACTTCTATAGTTTGATTATCTTCAAGGCTATTTGCCTTTATTTTAATCTCTTCTGCCTTGTTATCTCCAATTAATAGGCCATATCTTTTTCTGATGAAATCTTTTATGGCATTATCAAAACTTATACCTGCTACAGGTATAGACTTACTTACTATGATTTCTCCAGCAGATATTACTGCTATATCAGTAGTTCCTCCACCAATGTCTATTACCATATCCCCACTGGCTTCTGTTATGTCAACGCCGGCGCCAATAGCTGCAGCAAGTGGCTCTTCTATGAGATAAGTCCTATGAGCTCCAGCATTTTCGCTTGCTTGAAGGACTGCTCTTCTTTCTACTTGGGTTGACCTTGATGGCACACAGATTAGGACATCTGGTTTTATGAGGGCCTTACTGATAGTCTTATCTAGAAAATATTTTAGCATTTTTTCAGTTGATGGGAAGTCTGCTATAACTCCATCTTTCATAGGCTTTATTGCCTTTATATTACCAGGAGTTCTTCCTACTAATTTTTTAGCCTCTTGTCCAACTGCAAGTATCTCATCTGTTAGTACATCAATGGCAATAACTGACGGTTCTTCTAGGACTAGACCCTTGTTGTTAAGATATACCAATACTTCTGAGCTACCCAGGTCTATAGCCACACTTCTTCTAAATCTTGCCATTATCTCTCCTAGTAATTTTTAAGTTTTTCTACTTTATCCAATTTTTCCCATGTAAAGTCGTCATTGTCTCTGCCAAAGTGACCATATGATGATGTTTGTTTATAAATTGGTCTTTGTAGGTCTAGATAATCAATTATGGCTTGTGGTCTAAAGTCAAAGTTTTCCTTTACTATTTCAAGTAGTTTTTCATCATCATATTTGCCTGTGCCAAAACTATCTACGTATATTGATAGTGGGTGGGCAACGCCTATGGCATAGGAAATGCCTATTTCAAGCTTAGCTGCAAGTCCAGCTGCGACCATGTTTTTTGCAGCATATCTTGCCATATAGGCAGCTGATCTGTCTACTTTTGTAGGGTCTTTGCCTGAGAAGGCTCCTCCGCCTGATTTAGAATATCCACCGTAGGCATCTACGATAATCTTTCTGCCTGTAAGACCACTGTCTCCCTTCGGTCCACCTATGACAAATTTTCCAGTTGGGTTTACATAAATTTTGGTGTTTTCATCTATTAAGCTCTCTTCAATCACCTTTTTGATGACTTCATTTATGATATCTTCACGGATTTTTTCAAGGCTAACATCTTCTGTGTGTTGGGCTGATATTACAATGCTATCAATCCTCACTAACTTGTCATCATCATATTCTACAGTTACTTGACTCTTGCCATCTGGTCTAAGGTAAGCCAGGGTCCCATCTTTTCTAACTTCTGCTAGTCTTTGAGCAAGCTTATGAGCATAGTCTATAGATATTGGCAAATATGAATCGGTTTCATTGTCTGCGTATCCAAAGATAATTCCTTGATCTCCAGCACCAATTTTGTCATATTTTTCACTTGTAGAATTATATTCTTGGGCTTGGTTTACTCCTTGTGCTATGTCTGCTGATTGTTCGATTAGTGATGTTAGTACAGCAACATTTGAGTAATCAAATCCAACTTTTGGATCGTCATAGCCAATTTCTCTTATAGTATCCCTTGCTATTTGCTCAATAGGAGCATAAGCTTTAGTTGAAATTTCTCCTACAACTAAAACTAAACCGGTTGAAGTTACTGTTTCTACAGCAACCCTTGAGTCTTTATCTTGTCTTAAACATTCATCTAAGATAGCATCAGAAATCCTATCGCAGACCTTGTCTGGATGTCCTTCTGTTACTGATTCACTTGTTAATAATTTTCTCATTATTTCTCCTCTAAGATAACTACTGCCCTGGCCTCTATTCCTAAAGCTTGACCAGTAAAGCCTAGTCCCTCGCTTGTGGAGGCTTTGATTGACACATTTTCTATGTCAGTTTTTAGGTGAGTAGCAATTACTTTTCTAATCTCTTCTCTTTTGGGACTGATTTTTGGTAATTCGCATATCACTACAGTATCTATATTACCGATTTTATAACCTTTATCATCCATTAATTTGACCACATTATCTAGTAAAATTAAGGACGATATATCTTTATACTTAGGATCAGTGTCTGGGAATAATTTTCCAATGTCAGTTTCTGCCAAGGCGCCCAAGATCGCATCCATTATGGCATGTGTCAGAACATCCGCATCAGAATGGCCCAAAAGTCCCAATTCATAATCAAATTCCACCCCGCCAAGAATCAATTTTCTATCCTCAACTAGTTTGTGGACGTCATATCCTATTCCTATTCTCATTATATCCTCAAATCCTTTTTTCTGCTAAATAGGCTTCTGCAAATAGTATATCTTCTCTTGTTGTGATTTTAATATTGGAATATTCCCCGCTTACAATTTTTACAGGTATATCCCTATGGAAAAATTCAAAAAGCTGGCTGTCATCTGTAATTTTAAATTCGCTTTTCACATAATTTTCATACATAGAAAAAAGAATCTTTTTATCAAAAGCTTGGGGAGTTTGAATATTATAAACATAGTCTCTATTTGGTGTAAAATCAACAACCATATTCTCATCTACAATTTTTATAGTATCCTTTGTCTTTGTTGCACTTATTACAGCCTTGTATGATTTCAAATCTTCAAGAACTCTATGAAAAAGTTCTCTACTTGCAAAAGGCCTTACCCCATCATGGGTTAAGACCAATTCACATTTGCTATTTAAGGCTTTGAGTCCTTCAAAGGTTGAAAGCTCCCTAGTGCTAGAGCCATAAACATACTTTATTTCTCTATCATAGCCTTTTATAATTCTCTTTATTTCATCCTCATCATCTTTTCTAATGACAAGGATAATTTCATCAAAAACATCTATCTTTGTGAGTGTATCAAGAGTTAATTCAATGATTTTTTTGCCTCTTATATTCAAAAAAGGCTTGTTAATATGGCTATTCATTCGTCTGCCAGAACCTGCAGCTGTTATGACAGCTGAGATAAACTTATTATCTAACATTTAATCCTCTTCACTTCTAACAAAAATCATACGACCTGCAGATGTCTGCAAAACACTTGTTACAGTTGCTCGAATTGTTTGATCAAGATACTTATCCCCATCTTCAACTACAACCATAGTACCATCTTCCAGGTAACCAACACCTTGATTCCTACCCTTTCCAAGTTTTATTACTTCTATTTCCATAGATTCGCCAGGAATTACTATTGGTTTTAAGGCATTTGATAGGTCATTTATATTTAACACTGGGATTCCTTGAACATCAGCCACCTTATTTAAATTGTAGTCATTGGTAAAAACTTTGCCGTTCATATCAAGTGCTAGCTTTAAAAGCTTGCTATCCACTTCTTTAATATCAGGGTAGTCAGTATCGACAATTACTAGGTTGGTTTTACTGTTGTTTTTGATATTATTTACTATATCTAGGCCTCTGCGCCCACGCTCTCTTTTTAAATCATCCGGGCTATCGGCAATATGTTGTAATTCTTCTAGGACAAACTCTGATATTATGAGGTCTCCCTCTATAAAATCCGTCTCCAATATATCTACTATCCTTCCATCTATTATTACCGATGTGTCTAGAATCTTTGGACTTGCAAGATTTTTATTCTTATCGTGCCTAAAAGAAGATTTGTTTTCCTTATTATCTCTTATGCCTTTGAATAGATTATAAAAATCGTCAGAATTCTTTGTAGAAACCCTCCATCCCAAGTAACCTAAACCGATATATAATAAAATAGATAATAACACAAAAATTGAATTGCCCACATAAGGTAATTGTAGGCTAGTTAGAGGTCTTGATATTAGAGTTGCAACAAGAATGCCTATTATTGTTCCTATAGTTCCAACTATCAACTTGCTTGCCGGTATTTCACTAATTTGCCCTTCGATATGGGAAAAGTTTTCTATAAACTTACCTGCAAGCGACTTTGAAATTAAATAAAAAATTATTCCACCTATTAGACCCGCTAGGAAATTTGCGATAATAAAGATAATGCCGCTTGTTTCCATCCACAAACTTGCGGCATTTACTACATTTAGTATCACAATACCAAGCACGGCTCCAATTAGTGTCATAACTAATTGAAATATTCGCTTCATCCATGCTCCTTATACTTTCTTATAGACCGATTGACTCATCGATCATTTCTTCTGCTTTTTCTTTTTCTAGAGAACCTGCCATTACTAGTTCGCTGGCCATTATTCTTCTTGCTCTGTTTAACAACTTCTTTTCTGTAGTAGATAGGCCTTTTTCCTTATCCAAAATCGCAAGATTTCTTACCATTTCTGCGATTTTAAAGATATCACCAGTCTTTATAACTTCTTGATTTTCTCTATATCTGACATTCCAATTGTCAGGCATAGGTGTCGGGTCATCATCCAAAATCCTAAGAACTTCATCACCAGATTCCTTGTCAATAACATCTCTTACATTCATTTTGTCTATATTTGAAATCGGGATTGAAATATCCATGGAACCAATTGGCATTTTTAGGATAAAGTATTCCTTTTCTTCTCCCAAAAACTCTTTTTTCTCAATAGAATCTATCACCCCAGCACCGTGGTTAGGGTATACGATTTTATCGCCTATTTTAAACATTTTTACCTCCTAGGTTCTCATTAATATTATATCAAATCCTTGGAAACTAGTAAAACATAAATGTTATATGCTATAAAATACAAATATTTTATTGATTATCTCTAATACCTGTTCTCATCCTTACTTTTTCTTTAAGTGCATCTATTTTTGCAAAAGTACTTGTACCACCATATTCACCATCTAGTGACCAGGATACTTTTTGATCAGTCTTAACTTCAAAGTGTGAACCTTGACGGAAGATTAACATATCGTTTTCTTCTCTATTGGTAAGACCTGATATAATTTTATTTACATCTACTAAAGATTGAGGACGGCGAACCATTGTTAGCTCAAAGATTCCATCAGATAAGGATACATTGTCGCCAGTTATACCTTCAAATCCGCCCACAGACACAGAGTTTGTCACCATAAAGTGGATAAAATCGCCACTTATATTTTCATCATCTACCAACACATCCATTTTATAACTTGTCATGTTAGTTAGGGGTAAAGTTTGCTTTAAACCTTCAATAATATAGGCGCTTCTGCCAAATATATTCTTAGCATCTTGGTCAGTATTGAAAGAAACGTCTGATATTGAGCCAAAGGCAGCAACATAGACAAAATACTTATCATCGATTTGGCCAATATCGATTCTTTTTTGATAGCCACGACTGGCTAGTTTTACAGCTCTTTCTACATCTGTTGGGATTTTTAAGGACTTTGAAAAGTCATTTGTAGATCCAGTAGGAATATAGGAAATAAGGGGGTCTATTTTCGCCTTTGAAACCGCTGCTATAGCTTCATCAAGAGTTCCATCTCCACCAGCCACAATGATTTCTTCAAAATTTTCTCCATATTTGCTAATTATCTTACTAGCATCTCTTGGAGCTTGGGTTGCATATATACTTGTTAGATATTCTTTTTCACTTAGATAGTCTATAATCCAAGGTAATTGTTCATTTATGATTCTCTGACCGCTGTTTGGATTGTAGATAAATAGGGCAGTTTTCATAGGCCCTCCTTATATAGTTTATTTAAGTAAAATATACACTTTATTGGTATTTTGTAAATAAAAAAAGAGGTGTATAAAACACCCCAAATTTATGCTACTGAAAGTTTTTTGTCGTGTATATAGTAAGTGCCAGCAGCTAAAAGCAAAGTTACTATTAAATTATAGGCTATAGGTGCTATAGTTATTTGGTAACCTCTGCTATGAACTTCCGCATTTATAATATTGGACAAGTTGTCATCTATATAGAGAGAATTTTCATAAACCATAGCTGAATTTGCTTGAATTGCTACAAATATATAGCCAATGATAAGAGATACTGCCATAAATACCAAGACAACTTTTAGCTTTGATGGTCTACCAAATATTCTAGAAGATCCTGCACTTATAGCAAATATTACCTGCATAATATTTGTAACTAGCATTATAATCATATATAAAACTATTGATGCAATGTTTGCTCTTCCTATTTCAGATAGAGCACGCTCAAAAGCCTCAAAGGCATCCGACAGATAAATAGTTGAACCACTAGCTAGATTTACAAAAACCATAAAGTTAGCAAAAGCAAACAGACCTGCTATTATAGTCATAAGTATATAGTTAATAATTCTTGCTCCTAATATAGATCCTGTCTCTATCGGTATGGCTGAATAAAATGATGCATACTTGCCATAAAACCTCTCATAGTCATTAATAGCTACAGATACTAGCGCCACAAACGGACCTATTACAACAAATGCCATAGTAAGGCCCATGCCAATCATTACCAAGGGGTTTTCACCGAATGCTTTCAAAAGGCTAGCAAAAACTATTGCAAGGACAAGGGGCAAGATTAGCCATAAAATAGTAGACTTGATATCTTCTTTAAAAATTCTTCCTAATAATTTTCCCATTATAAGACCTCCGTAAAGTATTCTTCCACGCCCATGTTGTGGTTAATTCTAATGTCATCTACTGTTTCATTTAAAACTAGCTTTCCATTATCTAAAAATAAAGCCCTGTCCAAAACTTTCTCAACCTCACTTACTAGGTGGGTTGATATAATCATAAGTCCCTCATAGTCAAAGTTATTGATAATTGTATTTAGTACAATTTTTCTAGACTTTGGATCTATACCGCTCATAGGTTCATCAAGGATATAAATTTTTGCTTTTCTGGATAAAGTAAGGGCAATCTGAATCTTTTCTTTCATCCCCTTAGAACATTCCTTAATCTTTAATTCCTTTGAAATTTCGAAACTGTTTAAAAGCTTATAAAATTTATTAAGATCAAAGTCCTCATAAAAAATACTATAAACACTGCAAACTTCTTCTATTTTTAAATTCTCATCCAAAGGTAAGTGGTCTGGCTGATAGGCAACTATGTCATTTGTAATGCTTCCAGGCCTATTACCACAAATACTTACAACTCCTTGGTAATTTCTCTCAAGACCAGCTAATATTCTTATAAGAGTAGTCTTCCCAGAACCATTCTCTCCCAAGAGTCCAACAATTTGCCCTTGATCTAGGCTTAAGTTTACATTATCAAGAACTGCCCTGCCACTATAAACCATAGTTAAATTCTTAATATCAATCATAATTTTTCTCCCAATAATTCCTTAAATCATCTATCGCTTTATCTTTCTCTAGATTTAAATTCTTTGCACCTTCAATAAATTCATCGGCTATTTTTTTGAAGGAATCATCTTCTAGGTCTGAGATCAAAGATGTATTATCAGTAACAAACCTGCCAGATGTCCTCCTAGTCTCTGTAAGCCCCTCTCTTTCAAGCTCAGAAAGAGCCTTTTGAATAGTGTTTGGATTTACCTCATAAAAACTTGCCAGACTTCTCACCGAATCAATCTTCTCACCAGCTTGCCACTGGCCAGTTGATATCTTTAGCTTAAATTCTTCTAGAAGTTGCAAATAAATTGGCCTTTGATTATCAAATTCCATAGCTACCTCCAACTTGTATTATTGTATTACTATCTTAGTACAATAATATTATATCACGGATTTGAAAATATGCAATAAAAAAGTGAAGATATTTTTAAAATATCTTGGACTAAAATCATTTAATTATTAGATGTGTGCTTATCTTGTGAGTTTTCGTTATTTAAAGTTAAACCTTCGACCTAAGGGGGTAGGGTCGAGGGGTAGCGGAGACCCCTACGTCCCTTTGTACCAGCCCCCAAAAGTTGCACCAAAAACTGCAAC
>CABTWT010000032.1 GCA_902488555.1 uncultured Anaerococcus sp. | reverse complement strand
TTTCATCAAGATGGTCGAGGTTCGATTCTATAGTAAGCTTTAACTCATTATTTTCTTTAAAATATATGGCATTAGTTATAGTGTATTCATTTTCTTTGATTTCTACGAACTTACTTAAATCAATTTTCATTTAGCTGGCTTTCTTTTAAAACTTGTAAAAGTGTATCTACTATTTCTTCTTCCTTAACCTTTTTAATTGTCTTTCCATCTTTAAATAGGAATCCCATACCATTTGCCGCAGATATTCCATAGTCAGCTTCCTTAGATTCGCCAGGTCCATTCACAGGACAGCCCATGATTGCAACCTTGGCATTTACACCTATGCCTTTTGACTTTTCTTCTACTTCTGCTACGATTTTTTCCAAATCTACTGTTGTTCTTGAACATGTTGGGCATGATACAATATCAAGACCATCACGGCGTAGGTTTAGTGCCTTTAGAATTGTCTTTGCAGCCTTTACTTCTTCTACAGGATCTCCTGTTATGGAAACTCTGATAGTATCTCCTATACCATCTTTTAGCAAAGATCCTATACCTATTGATGATTTGACAAGGGCTTGGTACAAAGGACCAGCCTCTGTTACACCAAGGTGGAGTGGATAGTCAACAAGGTCAGATAGCTTCCTATAGGCATCAATCATGGTATTAACATCAGAAGATTTTACAGATATTTTCATATTATAAAAATTCATATCTTCTAGGATTTTAATCTCTGACATGGCACTTGCCACAAGAGAATCAGCATTAACTCCTCCAAATTTGTCTACAATTTCTCTTGAAATAGATCCAGAGTTGACACCAATTCTTATAGGAATATCTTTTTTCTTGCAAGCTTCGACTATCTCACGAACCTTATCCTCGCTTCCGATATTACCAGGATTGTATCTTAGGCAGTCACAACCATTTTCAACAGCAGCAAGGGCTAGCTCGTAGTCAAATTGTATGTCTGCCACAAAAGGCAGATTGGTTCTCTTCTTAATCTCAGGGATCGCTTTTGCATCATCCATATCATTTACAGCTGATCTAGATATGTCACAACCTGCCTCTTCTAGGGCATTAATCTGTTCTACGACAGCGTCAATATCGCTAGTCTTAGCTGTTGTCATTGATTGGATAGAAATAGGAGAGTCACCTCCAATTGCAACTTCTCCTACATAAATTTTTCTAGTATTTTTTCTCATTAGATCTCCTCTAAAAAAGTGTAAATATGTCTTTTATTGTGACTATTAAAATCAAGGATAATAGGATTATGAATCCTGCAATAGTCACCTTTTCTTCTATTTTCTTGTTGACCCTCTTTTTTGTAATCATCTCATAGAGATTTGTAAATATTTTTGATCCATCAAGGGCTGGAAATGGAATCAAATTGAAAACTGCAAGGTTAACACTGATGTATGACAAGAAGTATAGGACATTCATCACTCCATTTTGAGCTTGATTGCCAATTTCCTTTACTACACCAACTGGCCCGCTTAGGGCTCCAAAGGAAAGTTTTCCAGTAAATAAATTTCCTAAAACAGTAAAAATAAGTTTAATATTTCGGCCTGTTTCTTTAAAACCAAGTCCAATGGCTTCCAAAAAACCCACATCGCGCATCTTGGCAGTTACGCCAATATAGGCCATATCATCTTGAAATGATGGGATGATATCAAAGGATTTTTCTTCATTATCTCTTCTAAGCTTTACAGTCACTGGCTTATCTTTTGGATTATTCTCATAAAAACTAGCCAGAGCCTTTGAGATATCAGTAAAATCGTTAATTTCTCTATCTCCAACACTCAAAATCTCATCATCCAAGATAATTCCAGCTTCTTTTGCCTTTGAATCGTCAGTAAAGCCACCGACAGAATTTGTAGCAGTTCCACTGTTAAAGGCAACTATGGTAAACACAATAACTGCAAGTATCAGATTCATAAGAGGCCCTGCAAGGATTGTCAAAAATCTCTTGTATGCAGGTGCGTTGTCGTAGCTTCTTGGGTCATTTGACTCGTCGTCTTCCCCTTCCATGGCGCAATATCCACCAATTGGTAGAAGCCTTAGAGAATACTTCGTTTCTCCCTTTTGATTTGAGACTAGCTCAGGTCCCATACCTACGGCAAATTCATTTACTTTTATGCCGGATAATTTTGCCACTATAAAATGTCCAAACTCGTGGATAGTTACCAAAAGTAAGAACATCACAATGGCTATAATAATTGTTCCCATTTATTCTCCTTAAATGATAGAAAAAAGATAAAGGATTGGTGCAATAAATATCATAGAATCAAACCTATCGATAATTCCCCCATGACCTGGGATTATATTTCCAAAATCTTTTATTCCCGTTTTTCTCTTTATAAAACTTGCCACCAAGTCCCCAATTTGGGATAAGATAGCTCCAAACACTGAAAAAATTATAACATAAGATGTATTAATACCAACTAAATTATATTTATGATAAATCAAATTTAAAACCAAGGCTCCGATTATACCACCGATGCATCCTTCGATAGTCTTCTTGGGACTAATGTGAGCTATTGATTTGATTTTACTTCTGCCAATAGTAGAACCTATCAAATAAGCAAAAGTATCAGAACCCCAAGCTGTGATATAAAGTGGCCAAATATAATTTATGTCCCTGATTCTAATAATAATTCCCATCAAAGTAGGGATATAGATAAGGATAAAAATTCCAATACAGATTGTATAAAAAGATACATTTTCCTTAAATATCATATAAATTAGTAGTGCAATGACAGAAAAAATTATTGCCAAAATAAAGGCATCCTTATATTGCCAGTATGCAGCCCCCATTATGATCAAATCACAAATATATAATAAAGTTTTTGGAAGCTTTATATCTATATTGTTAAAAGCTTCCGTAATCTCCCTTATAGCTATAAGGGAAAATACCATAAATCCAATGCTTAATGATAAGTGTCCAAAATAAGTTATAGCAAATATCACAAGTAAGATTATAGCTCCACCATATGTTCTCTTTAACAAATTCATTTGACATCTCCAAAACGGCGGTTGCGTCTAGAATATTCTTCAATGGCCTTATCAAAGTCTTCATAGGAAAAATCAGGCCATAATTTATCAGTGAAGTATAGCTCACTATAGGCAATTTGATAGATCAAAAAATTTGAGATTCTTAGCTCACCACCCGGTCTAATTAGTAAGTCAGGATCTGGTATATCTTTAGTATATAAATTTTCAGATATGAGTTTTTCATCTATATCTTCTGCCTTGTATCCTTGGCTAATAATATTCTTAAAAGCGTGGACAAGCTCGTTCCTACCACCGTAGTTTAAAGCAATATTTATAAATAGAGATTTGTTATCTTTAGTTTTATCAAGTGCTAATTCGACCGCCTGTCTGGTTTGGTCGGGAATAGCAGACAAATCTCCCAAAAAGTTCAACTTACAGTCTTCTTCCATAAGTTGGTCAATTTTATCATTTACAAATTTAATAAGAAGCTTCATCAAATAGTCAACTTCTTTTTTTGGTCTTTTCCAATTTTCGGTAGAAAATGCATAGAGTGTCAAATATTTTATCCCACGTTTCTTGGCATGGATAGCTATATCTACAACATTTTCTGCTCCGTTTTTGTGGCCAAAAGTTCTTGGCATATTTTTTTGTTGAGCCCAACGTCCGTTACCATCTAGGATAATGGCAACGTGACTTGGTGTTTTTATATCTTCCATAATTCCCTCTTCATAAAGTCTAGAAGTATTATACCGTTTTTAATTATAAGGCACTTATATATTACCCGTTAGATTTATAACTAATAACTTTACTATCTAATTTTTTATGCTATAATTTATATAGCTTATTTAAAGGCAGGATACTTAACTGATCCTAGCAAAATAAAAGCTAAGTTAGTGAACAAAAAAAGAACGGTATCAATATGAACCGTATCAGGAGGTAAAAATGAAAAAAGAAAAACTAACGAGCAAAAAACTTGTAACAGCTGCCATTCTTGGCGCTATAACAGTAGTACTTTCCCTTACACCACTAGGCCTAATACCACTTGGCCTAATCAATGCTACAACCATGCATATTCCAGTAATCATTGCAGCCATTGTAGAAGGACCACTAGTAGGTGCTCTAGTAGGTCTTATATTTGGAATATCATCCCTAGCCAATGCTATTATTAGACCTAATCCGGTATCTTTTGTATTCTACAACCCACTTATATCAATAGTGCCTAGGATTCTAATAGGTTTAACTTCATACTATGCTTACAATGCCCTTAAAGGCAAAGATGAAAAAACATTAAAAGTACTAACAAAAGCATTGTGGACACTAATATTACTAGGACTTGTCTTCCTACTATATAGAAATATAAAAACTGGTGCATCAACACTAAATATAGTCTTAGTTGTAATCCTACTTATAATTACAATTGGCTTACTTATCTATTCAAGAAAAACACCAACCTTAGACTTCCCAGTAGCCATAGGGGCCTTTGTAGGGTCAATGACTAACACCATACTTGTCCTAGGTGGCATATATATGATCTATGCTGAAAAATACGTAAAAGCTGTAAATATTCCACTAGAAAGTGCCAAATCAGCCATACTCGGTGTTTCGATTACATCAGGGATTCCAGAAGCAATCCTATCTGTAATACTAGCAACATCAGTAGTAAAAGCTTTAAAGAATACGAGAAGATAAAATGTTACTTGCAATTGATATAGAAAATAAGTTTACAAATGTAGGAATTTTTGAAAATAGAAATCTAGTAGCTAATTTTCTTATAACAACTGACAAAAATAAATCAATAGATGAAATTTACCTCATCTTAAAGATGATGATAATGGATAAGGATATCAAATTTTCTGATATTGACCATGTAATAATCTCTACTGTGGTTCCAGAATTATTAGAAAGCTACAGCAAGATATCAAAAAAAATAATTAATAAAAATCCAATCATCATATCTCCCGGAGTAAAAACAGGGATAAATATAAAATGTGAAAATCCAAAGGAAGTTGGCACAGACAGGATAATCAGAGCTGTTGGAGCAAGTGATATCTATGATAAAAACATCATAATCATATCAGCTTCAACTATTACAACAGTTGATTATATTAATGACAAAAAAGAATTCTTAGGTGGTGTGATTCTCCCTGGCATTGACCTTTTTGAAAAATCTCTACACCAAGAAAGCGCCAAACTTCCTCAAGTAGAAATTCTAAGACCTAAGAAAATCCTAGGAAATAATACAACAAAGTCAATCCAAAGTGGAATTTTCCACGCCTATCAAAACGCTTGTTGGGGCTTAGTCAAGGAGATAATTGATGAACGCAGACTAAATGATGAAAATCCTGAAATAATTATTACAGGCAAGTATAGAAACTTATTGGCAAAATCTACATCTACTCAAATACCATCTCTAGGGCTTATAGGTCTAAGCAAAATATTTGAAATTAACAAAGAAAAATTTGATAAATAAAAATAAACTTCCATGAATAGGTTATATAGCTCATGGAAGTTTTTTTATAAGATTTATTAATTTATGATGATAATATAGATAGTTATTTACATGATTAATTATAGTGAAACTTTATCTTTCTTTTATTTTTTTATATATATTAGTGATTAAAATATTAATATCTGGATATCTATATTATATAGAAGTTGATTTGATAATTAATTTTTATTAATTTTTTGTAAGGAGGTATCAATTTGAAAAGATGGCGAAAATGGGTTGATATTATTTTTGCTATCGCCACACTACTTGTTATATTTTGTTCGTATTTCTTAATATTTGATTATGGTAAAGTTTCGGCAAAATTACATTATTATTATAGCAAAGGATGGTTTTTCTATTTCTTTACAATAGTAGCAATTATAGGAGCACTATTAGCTTTGTATATCCTAATTAGAGCTATCGTACTTCCTACAATTAATAATTATGTGATTGAGGAAAATGATTCTGGGCAAATGCTTATCACGTCAAAAGCTATGCTAGATAACGTGCTCACAACTGTAAGAAAATATCCTGAAATTAGAAATTCTGATGCAACTGTAAAAGTTAGAAATGGCAATTCTAACGAGATAAACACTAAGGTTAAGTGTGGTGTTTATGAAGGTGAAAATTTAAGTTCATTAGGAGATGCAATTAAAAAAGATATTGCAAAAAGTTTAGAAAATTTTACTGGTTACCCAGTAAACAAAGTAGATGTTGAGTTTTATGATATAAAAAAAGATTCTAATAAGAGAGTAGTTTGAGAGGACTCATATGAATAAAAATCATGAAGAATTTACGGATTATCAGATAAATTATGAGAACTCTAAAATTAAAAATGAGAAAAAAGACTTGACAATAAAAGATAAATTTAGATCTTTTACAACATTTCACTGGAATGAGTTCAAGTATACAATCATTGGATTTATAGTTTCTATACTATTTTTAACAATAGGATTTTTTAGAACTCTTTTAATTATAATCTTATACAATATTGGCAACATTTATGGCAAGTATAAAGATGGTGATCCGGAAACAATATTTAAATTAGAAAAGTTTTTTGATAAATATTAAATAAAAAGGAGATATTATTATGGCAAATGAAGAAAAATACAATGAAATTGCAGGCGTAAACGAAAAAGAAAGAGAACAAAAAGAAAAACATCAACAACAAATTGAAAAACAACAACATAGAGAAGAAGTGATGGACAATTTCGGAAATAATATAAAAAATTCATTTAGTGAAAATAAAGAGCAAGCTCACGAATCAAAACTAACATTTGACGATTCTGTTATTGAAAAAATAGCAGCTATAGCTTGTCATGAAGTAGCAGGTATCCTTGATATGAAAGGCGGATTCTTCTCTGGAATTTCTGAACAATTTGGTGGACGTTCACTAACAAAGGGAGTCACTGCTGAAGTTGGAGAAAAAGAAGCTGCTATAGATGCCTCTATCATTCTTGAATATGGTTATTCAGCTCCAAAAGTATTTGAAGAATTAAAAAGAAATATAGCTCAATCTGTTGGACAGATGACTGGATTAAAAGTTGTTGAAGTTAATGTACGCGTTGATGACGTAATGACCAAAAAAGAATACGAAATCAAACAAAGAAATAACAAAGGCGAAGAATACAACAACCAAGAAAATTATTTAAGATAATAACTTTTTAAGTTAATAGAGTCTGTCTAAATAGATTATTAGCCAGTGGTAGATTAGCTACCACTGGCTTTTCTTTTAAAAAAATCTTACTTATAATGATGTTTTTGTCAAAATCATATCTGGTCATACATTACGGAAATTATCTCTTCAAAGCTAGTTGTTCCGTCTATCACCTTATCTAACCCTTTAGCTAACATGGATTCGAAATCATTGTCTTTGGCGTATTTATTTAAACTCACTAGGTCAATTTTCCCATTTCTGATTAGGTCTCTGAATTTATCATCTATGATAAAGACTTCTTCGCAAGCCTCTCTGCCCTTGTAACCTTCGTTGCAATGTGGGCAGCCACCTGGCCTATAGATTGTAGTTTCCCTATCAATATCTACAAATCTCTTTGCTATATGGTATTCATCATCAGTCATCTTATCAGCAACTTTACAATCACACAGCTTTCTGACTAATCTTTGGCTGGCTACAGTATTTATTGCAGATGATAGGAGATAGTTTTCTATACCCAAGTCCTTTAGCCTTATTATTGACGATAAGGCGTTATTTGTATGAAGCGTTGTGAGGACTAGATGGCCTGTTATTGCTGCTCTTATCGCTATTTGAGCTGTTTCATAATCTCTGATTTCTCCCACCATGATTATATCTGGGTCCTGCCTTAGTATAGACCTTAGGGCCTTGGCAAAGGTGAAGTCAATTTTTTCGTTGATGTTAATTTGATTGATTCTTTCAATATTGTATTCCACTGGGTCTTCGACTGTGATTATATTATCAGCTTCAGAGTTTAGACTATTAAGTAAAGAATATAAAGAAGTTGATTTGCCAGAACCTGTTGGGCCAGAAAAAATTATCATACCTGATTTGTTTTTCATGGCTTCATACAAAATTTCCTTAGAAGAATTGGAAAATCCTAGGAGATTAGCTTTCTTTTGGTATTCACTTGTTGAAAGTATACGGATTACAAGTTTTTCTCCATTGATTGTACCAATACTAGATACTCTAAAGTCAACATTTTCAAAGCCAGCAAGTTTCAGGCTCTCATCTTGGGGTCTCCTATGTTCGCTAATGTCCATTTTTGATAAAAGCTTTATTTTTGAAACTAGCTTTTCATAATTATCTTTATTGATGTGCAAAATCTCTGTAAGCTTGCCATCTATCCTTATTCTTATTCTCGCATAGTTTTCCTCAGCTTCTATGTGTATATCGCTTGCTTTGTGGTATATGGCATAGTCCAGGAGGTCATATACAAATTTATTTATATTTGATATTATTTCTCTTTGATCAAGCATTTTATACCGTCCAATATTTATCATCTAGCGCCCTATATCTCACTGCTTCTAGGACGTGTTTTTGTTCTATTTCCAAGCTTCCATCAAGGTCAGCTATAGTTCTTGCCATTTTTAAGATTTTGTTGAAGCTTCTTACTGAAAAATTGTATTTATTAAAGGCAAGTTGTGCTACTTTTTCTACTTCTGGCTTAAGTTTGATATATTTTTTCATCTGATTGGTAGAAAGCTCGGAATTTGATCTTATCTTTTCATTTTTGTAGCGGTCATCTTGGATTTCCCTTGCCTTGGCAACTTCTGCTTTAAGTTCTGCTGAAGATTTTGATGGAGATTTATCCTTCAAATCCTCATATTTAACTGGAGCAATCTCTATATGAATATCTATCCTATCCAAAATCGGTGCGGAGATTTTGTTTAGATACCTTCTTATTTCATTTTGTGTGCAAGTACATTCTTTGAGTGGATTACCGTAGTTACCGCATGGACATGGATTCATAGCTGCAATTAATATAAAATCCGATGGATACTTTAAGGAAGCTTGGGCCCTTGAAATATTTATCTCACGATTTTCAAGGGGTTCTCTCAAGGCTTCTATAGTCTTTTTGTTAAATTCTGGAAATTCATCCAAAAACAAAACTCCTCTATGGGCCAAAGATATTTCTCCAGGCTTTGGTATAGAATGTCCTCCACCTATGAGTGCCACCTCGCTTGCGCTATGGTGAGGCGACCTAAATGGTCTTTCATTTACCAACTGACCCTTGTCCAAAAGTCCCATTATAGAATATATCTTGGTTACTTCTACCTTTTCATCAAAATTCATATCCGGTAAGATGGTTGGCAAGTGTTTGGCAGAAAAAGTCTTTCCTGAGCCTGGTGGGCCAATCATTAGTACATTGTGACCACCAGCAGCTGCTATTTGCAAGGCACGTTTTAGACTCTCTTGGCCCTTTATGTCAGAAAAATCTAGGTTATAAGTTACTTGGTTATCTATTTTATGTAAATCTAATTTATATGGTTTTACTTCTTTTTCCATATTTAGAAAGCTTACTATGTCGTTTAGATTATCAAAAGGCAATATATCCACATCGTTTATTATGGCACATTCGTCCTTGTTTTCTTCAGCTATTATGAATTTCTTGTAGCCCAGCTCACGCATAGAAATAATCATAGCTAGGGCACCTCTAATAGGAACAATTTTGCCTGCAAGGGATAGCTCTCCCAAGAATACATAATCATCATAAGGGTAGGTGATGACTCCCATTGAAGATAATAGAGATATTGCTATTGGCAAGTCAAGCTGAGTTCCTTCTTTCTTAAGGTCAGCTGGGGATAAGTTTACAGTTATCCTACCAGGTGGGAAATTATAGCCTGAGTTAAGAATCGCTACCCTTACCCTTTCCTTAGATTCTTTGATTGATGAGTCTGGCAAGCCAACTATTAGAAAGTTGGGCAAACCTGTTGTAATATCACTCTCTACTTCTATTGCTTTTCCATTAAGTCCCAATAGGGAGCAAGTTATAGTTTTTGAATACATATTAATCTCCAAGTCCTAAGACATCTTGATATTTTTGAAATTTGGCATGGACAGGCGCGCTGAAGGTCACATATTCTCCATTTTGGTCTGTAAAACCAAGCCTTGTACAGTGCAAGAGTTGGTGGTCCAGGTTAAAATTGTGTTTGACATTGCCATAAACTGGATCTCCTAGCAAGGGATGGTTGATATGGGTCATATGTACACGAATTTGGTGGGTGCGACCAGTTAGTATGTGGATTTTGACTAGTGAATATCCATCTACTTCTTTAATGACCTCATATTCACTAATTGCCTTTCGTCCACTTGGTCTAACAGCCATCTTCCTAGGATTGTTTTTATCCCTATCCATAAAATTTTCTATACGAGCAGATTTTTGATCAAAATTCCCAAAGACAATAGCCAGATATTCCTTGTAAACTTGCCTTGTTTCAAAAAGTCCCTTCAAATACTTATAGCTTTCATTGTTTTTGGCAATTACCATTAGCCCTGTTGTATCCTTATCCAGCCTATGGACAATGCCTGGCCTATCATCTCCTCCAATGTGAGATAGTCCCTCATAACCGTACTTATAGAGCAAGCCATTTACCAAAGTCCCGGTAATGATAGATCCTGCTGGGTGGACTATGACATTTTCATCCTTATCAATAATGGCATAATCTTCGTTTTCATAGACAACTTTTATATCCATTGGCTCAGCTAAGATTTCCGGAACTTCAAAAAGCTCATCGTCTATTTCGATCTCATCGCCAATTTCTAATTTGTAAGATGGTTTGATATTTTTATTATTTACTTTTATTTTTTTATCCTTGATAAATCCTTTGATCTTCTCCCTTGGAATTTCTTCAAACTCGTCGGAGATGTATTTATCAACACGGATATTTTCAAATGCTTCTAGTATCATAACTTTATTATAGCATATATTTTTTGATCGAGTAGGAGGCAAATGATTATTTCATCTACCGTCCTCTCACACCACCGTACGTACGGTTCCGTATACGGCGGTTCTACAGTTTAAT
>CABTWT010000031.1 GCA_902488555.1 uncultured Anaerococcus sp. | reverse complement strand
TCAGACGTGTGCTCTTCCGATCTGCATAGATACTTCTGATCTCTATGAACTGTATAATCAGGGTTTTATAGAAATAGACCTTATTAATCACAATAATAAAAATATTGGATTTGCAGTAATTTACTTAAACGAGAATATCCACTTGCTTTCATACTTTGCCATTGACCCGGCATTAAGAAGTATGGGCTATGGGAGCAAGTCCTTAAAGTTACTAAAAGAAAAATATGATGATTTGATGATTGAAATTGAGTCTACTAAGTTTAAGGATGCTGATGACTATAGTTTGAGAAATAGGAGAAAGGCCTTTTATATCAGAAATGGTTTCAAAATTCTTGATGCCGAGGTCGATTATTTTGGCATAGAGATGGAACTCATGGCAACCACAAGAGATGCTGGTATAGACGAGTATATGCAAACCTATTTAAATATCTTTGATGATGATTTTGTCAATGATAATATAAAGCTATTGGATATGTAAAAGCCATAGGGTTAAATCCTTAAGGCTTTTTTTCTTTGTCTTTATAAAAGGATATCAACCTCATACTTATATAATAATATAAGAAAGACTTATTTATGCACAAAAAAAGAAGAATGAACTTAATTGTCCAATTCTTCTAATGAAATTTGATTTTTAGTTTTTTCTCTTTCGCTCATTTTTTGGTTGTAACATTCTCTGCATAGGGGTTCATACTTATCTTTGGATCCTATTTGAATCCTCGATTCATCAGCAGACTTCCTATAAGATGCCCAAGCATCTTCACCGCATGATGCACAGATGGCATGGTGTTTGGTTAGCTCATCTGCTATTGGCATGATTTCTTTTATAATCTCAAATGGCCTAGTCTTAAAGTCCATATCTAGTCCAGATACTACTATGGTTATATTTTTCTTCATAAGCTTGTTAAAAATATCTATGACTTCTGTAGGATCATTTGGGAAAAATTGAACTTCATCAATTCCAATTGCATCAAGTTCATGATTGGTTGCATAGTCCAAAACATCATTTAAGTCTTCTACTTTTATTGCATCTAGTTCTAGATTGTCATGACTAACTATTTTTCTTTCATCATCTCTGTCATCAACTGCTGGTTTAAAGGCTGCTATTTTGTAATTTGCAATCTTCATCCTATAAAGTTCGCGCCATAGAGAGGTAGTTTTGCCTGAGAACATTGAACCGGTATGAACTATTAATTTTCCTTGTTTTTTCATTTCACATCCTAAACATTAAATCGGAAGTTTACTACATCGCCGTCTTTCATGATGTAATCCTTGCCTTCCATTCTCAATAGACCTTTTTCCTTGGCGTTTAGTAGGGAACCAGAGTCTACTAATTCATCATATGATACTATTTCTGCTTTAATAAAACCTCTAGAAATATCTGAGTGGATTTTACCGGCTGCATCTACTGCTTTTGTACCATTTTTTATAGTCCAAGCCCTAGTTTCCATTTCACCAGTTGTTAAGAATGAAATCAGGTTTAGAGTCCTATAAGAATCACGTATTACCTTATCAAGACCAGATTCTTCAAGACCAAGCATTTCTAGGAAGTCTTTTTTCTCTTCTTCTTTTTCTAGCTCAGAAATTTCATACTCGATTTTGGCAGATACTATGGTTACTTCTGCATTTTCTCCCTTGGCAAAATTGCGAACTTTATCTACATAAGGGTTGGACTTGCCGTCATCTGCAGCATCTTCTTCGTTGACATTGCATACATATATTATTGGCTTATTTGATAAAAGTTGGTAGGCCTTGAGAAGTTTTTTCTCATCATCAGTTAAGCTCAAGGTTCTAGCTGATTTACCCTCTTCCAGTACGCTATGAACTTTTTCTAAGACCTCAACTTCTCTAGCAACTTCTTTATCATTTCTGGCTACTTTTCTACGTTTTTCTAGGACCTTATCTACCATTTCAAAGTCAGCATAGATAAGTTCTAGATTTATGGTTTCTATATCGCGTATTGGATCAACAGAGCCATCAACGTGGGTAACATTTGGGTCATCAAAACATCTTAATACCTCTACGATAGCATCTGTTTCTCTAATATTTGACAAGAATTGATTGCCTAGTCCTTCACCCTTGCTCGCTCCTCTTACTAATCCTGCTATATCATAAAATTCTATAACAGCTGGTACGATTTTTTTTGAATTGCTCATATCTGACAAAACTTCAAGTCTTGGGTCTGGAACATTTACAAGGCCAACATTTGGATCTATAGTTGCAAAAGGATAGTTTGCAACCAAAGCTCCTGCCTTGGTAATGGCATTAAATAAAGTTGATTTTCCAACGTTTGGCAAACCTACTATTCCAAGTTTCATATACTAAATCACCTCAATTTTCTTATTTACACGATGTTAATATTATAATTGATTTGTGGCAAAAATCAATCACTTGTAAGCTAGGAAATGGAGGTGATATTAAGTATAGTTATCCTATAAACAAGTTTATATGAGAGATATATAAACTTTAAGATAAGGAGTTTAAAGGAGTATTTATGGATATCAACCAACGCATAGAATCTTTAAGAAAATTGATGAATGATAGAAAAATAGAAGCTTACATTATCCCAACTTCTGACCCTCACCAATCAGAATATTTGGGCGATTCATACAAGGATAGGGAATTTATATCTGGATTTACCGGATCTGCTGGAACTGCAGTAGTTACAACAGATGAGGCAAAACTTTGGACAGACTCTAGATATTTCTTGCAAGCTGACAAAGAATTATCCAATAGTGAATTTGAACTTATGAAAATTGCTGATGACAACTATCCAACTATTGAAGAATATTTGGACGAAGTAGTTAGTGAATTTGGCAAAATAGCCTTTAATGGCAATGTATTTTCTGTCAAAGAATACAAAAAACTAAGCGAATCAATGGGCTCTAGGACCTTGGTTTCTGATGTGGATTACATATCAAAGCTATGGAATGATAGGCCAGCTTTGCCAGAAGATAAAGTTTGGTTACTAGATGAAAAGTACGCTGGTGAAAGTGTAAGCTCTAAGATATCTAGAGTTCGTGATGTCATGGATGCAAATGGCTATGACTACTACTTTATTGGTGCAGTTGAAGATATTTGCTGGCTACTAAACATTAGGGGCAATGATATAGACTACAATCCAGTGGTTTTATCATATTGTTTGATTAGCGAAGATAGGGCTTACCTATGCATAGATGAAAACAAGCTTGATGATGAAGTTAAGGCTTATCTTGATGAAAATAATATAAAAATCCACTCATACGATTATATTTTCACATTACTTAAAAATATCCCAGGGAAAAATAGGATTTTCCTAGATCCAGAAAGATGTAATGTCGCTATTTATGATTCGATTAATTCCAATGTAAAGATTTCCACTGGCACAAATATTACAGAAAATATGAAAGCTATCAAGTCTCAAACAGAGATAAAAAATACAAAGGAAGCTTACATTATCGATGGGGTTACTTTGGTTAAATTCTTTAACTGGATAGAAGTTGGAGCAAGCACTGGAACATTAAACGAATATGTGGCTAGTAAGAAGCTTCATGAATTAAGAAGTGAAAATGAAACTTTCATAGAGGATTCTTTTGAAGCTATAGTTGGATTTAAGGATAATGCGGCAATAGTTCACTATGCACCATCAAACATTGGTTCAAAAACAATTACCAAAGAAGGAATGATTTTGATAGACTCTGGAGCTCATTATCTAGAGGGAACTACAGATATTACAAGAACTATAGCCTTAGGAAACTTAAAAGAAGATGAAAAAATCGACTATACCTTGGTCTTAAAATCTCATATAGCAGTATTTTTAACTAAATTTAAAAATAAAACAACTGGCCAAAGACTTGATGCTATTTCAAAATACCCTCTATGGAAAGCTGGCAAGGACTTCTTCCACGGAACTGGACACGGTGTAGGATACCTACTAACAGTACATGAGGGACCACAAAGAATTGCCCAAGGCTCTGACATTGAGTTTAAAGAAAATATGTTCACTTCTGTAGAACCAGGCCTATACATTGCAAACAGCCATGGAATTAGAATCGAAAACCAAGCTGTAGTTAAGAAAGCATTTGAAAATGAATTTGGCAAGTTCTTAGAATTTGAGAACCTAACCTATGTACCTATAGATACTAGACCAATCAAAACAGAAATGTTAACAAATGAAGAAATTGATTGGATTAATGACTACAATAAGAAATGCCAAGAAGTTCTAAGCCCACACCTAGAAGGATCTGACCTAGAATACTTGAAAGAAAGTTGCCAAGAAATTTGACAAATAAACAAGTTAAGGACAAGTTAAAAGAACTTCCAGACCTACCTGGCGTCTATATAATGAGGGATAAGGATGATGAAATCATCTATGTCGGTAAAGCCATATCTCTAAGAAAAAGAGTTCGCCAATACTTTGATAATAATAAAAATAAGGGGGCCAAGGTCCTTGCCATGGTCTCCCATATTGACCATTTTGAATACATTATAGTAGAGAATGAAGTTGAGGCTCTAGTTTTAGAGTCGAACTTAATAAAGAAAAATAGGCCAAAATATAACATAGTCCTTAGAGATGATAAGCAATATCCCTATATTAAAATCACAAACGAGAAATTTCCTAGGATACAAAAGGTAAGACAAATACACAATGATAAGGCCCTATATTTTGGCCCATATCCAGACGCCTATGCAGTAAATGATGCTATAGACTTATTTCACTTGTATTACCCATTTAGAACCTGTAATCTTGACTTTGATAAGGGGCAGACCTTGCCTAGGCCATGCTTAAATTATTTTATCAAAAAGTGCAATGCTCCCTGTATCAAAAATGAAGACGAGGCTAGATACATGGCTGCAATTACTGATGTTAGATTATTTTTGGAAAATAAATCAAGTAAGATTTCTGACTGGGTTTTAGCTAGGATGAATAAAGAAAGTTCCAAGTTAAACTTTGAAATGGCAAGTATGTACAGAGATTACTACAGAGCCCTATCTGTAATATCTGAAAGACAAAATGTAACAGACCAATCAGCCGAAGATATGGATATCATTGCCATGAGCAAGGGTTCTGCCGTTATAGTAATGCAAGTGTTTTTGATGAGAAAAGGAAAGATTGTAGATAGGCAACACTTTATAATCAAAAATGATTATAAGGAAAGTGATGATGAGATTTATTCATCATTTTTGAAACAGTTTTACCTTGATATAATGTATGTGCCAAAAGAAATTCTTATAGAAGTAGAACCAAATGATTTGGCAACTATCAATGAATTTTTGACGCAAAAAAAGGGAAGAAAAGTATATATACACAAACCAAAACTTGGTAAGAAAAAAGATTTGCTGAATATGGCTATTAACAATGCCAATGATATGCGCATCAAGTATGAAAAGCGCATAGAAAAGAAAGAAAGAAAGAAGTCTGCTGGCTTAAAGCAGCTTAAAGAAATCCTTGCTATAGAAGATATCTATAGGATAGAAGCTTATGATATTTCTAATACTTCTGGTGTTCAATCAGTAGGATCAATGGTTGTTTTTGAAGATGGACTTGCCAATCCAAAAGAATACAGGAAATTTAAGATAAAAACTATAGAAGGCCCAGACGACTATGGTTCACTAAAGGAAGTTATCGATAGACGACTCAAAAATGGCCTAAAAGAAGTTGAAAATGACAACACCAACACAGGCTTTGGAAAGATGCCAGATCTGATTTTAATGGATGGGGGCAAGGGTCAAGTTTCTACTGCAAAGGAAATACTAAAAAAATATGGACTTAATATTAATATTGCAGGCCTTGTCAAAGACGATAAGCATACGACTCGTGCTATAATCTACGAGGGTAAAGAGATCTATATTGATAGGCGTGATCCTGTTTATAAATTAATTTATGAAATCCAAGAAGAGGCTCACCGTTTTGCTATAAACTACCATAGGAAACTTATGCAAAACACCATGAAAAAAAGCGATCTTGATAATATAAAAGGCGTTGGTGAAAAGACTCGAGCTAATTTATATAAGCACTTCAAATCCTTATCCAATATCAAAAAAGCAAGTGTAGAAGAACTTATGGAAGTACCTTTAGTCGGTAGGACTCAAGCCTTAGAAATATACAAGTATTTCAGGCTAAAAGGTTAGTATTAGGAGATGTTTTGACAGAAAATAAAGATAAATCAAAAGAAAACGAATATACCAATAGTGGTTTTGACCAACCCATAGAAGACGATGTGGATGAAAGTAAGGTCGTAGTCAAGGAGCTTATAAATGCCAACGAAGAACGAAGTGTCAAACTTCACAGCGTTGTGGAAAGCTTGGGTCTTGAGATTGTCCACCAGTCTTCTGATTACTATGACATATCCTTAACAAGTGCTGATGTAAATAGGCCTGGTCTGCAATTAACAGGATATCTTGTAGAGTTTCCGTATAAAAGACTTCAAATAATTGGGTCTGTAGAATACACCTACCTAACTAGTCTTGATAGCAAGCTCCAGTATGAGAGATTTAGAGGAATTTTATCTTATAAAATACCTGCTTGTATATTTTCCTATAATGCAGATATTCATCAAGACATACTGGATTTGGCTGATTATTATGACAAGACAGTCCTTAGATCTCCTGCTAAAACCACAAAATTAATCTCTGATTTGTCAGATGAGCTAGAATATCAATTATCTCCAAAAAGTAATGTCCATGGGGAGCTTCTGGAAGTCTTTGGTATTGGAGTACTTATAATGGGTAAATCTTCAGTGGGTAAGTCAGAAACTGCCCTTGATTTGATAAATAGAGGCCACAGGCTAGTTGCTGATGATATGGTAGATATTGTTGCAACAGACAATAAACTTATGGGCTCAGCACCTGATAATATTCGCCATTACATGGAAATTCGTGGACTTGGAATTGTAAATGTTAGACGATTGTATGGTACTGGATCTGTTAAAAAAGTCACTCAAATTGAACTAGTCATAGAACTAGAACAATGGAAAGAAGACTATGAGTACGATAGATTGGGTCTTGACGAAAATTATATAAAAATGTTGGATGTCAAAGTTCCACACCTGGTTGTTCCTGTCAGGGCAGGTAGGAACCTTGCTATGATAGTAGAGGTTGCCTGTATGAACCAAAGAGAGAAAAACTTTGGTTACAATGCAGCAAGGGCTATGACAAACAATATATTTCACAAAGAATTAGTAGATGAAAGCGACGATTTGGTTTAAATTGTCGCTTTTTTGGAAATTATTATAAAAAAATATAAAACCTTGTTTTTGATAAACTGTTGACATTTGATATAAATATCATTATACTTAAAGTAGTGTTAACGATAATAGCTTATATTATTTTTAGGAGGTCTTAATGACAATTAATAGAGCGATGAAGACTATGGACGGTAATACCGCTGCAGCTCACGTATCATATGCGTTTACAGAAGTTGCAACAATTTACCCAATCACACCATCTTCACCAATGCCAGAATCAGTTGATGTATGGGCGGCTAATGGTCGTAAAAATGTCTTCGATAGAGAAGTTATAGTTAAGGAAATGCAATCTGAAGCAGGTGCAGCAGCAGCATTTCACGGTTCACTAGCAGCAGGAGCGCTAACTACTACATATACAGCCAGCCAAGGTTTATTACTAATGATACCTAACATGTATAAGGTTGCTGGAGAAAGACTACCAGGCGTATTCCACGTTGCAGCTAGAACTGTAGCTACACACGCACTTTCTATCTATGGAGACCACTCAGATGTTATGGCTGCAAGACAAACAGGTTGTGCTATGCTTTGTTCAAACTCTGTTCAAGAAGTTATGGACTTATCTCCAGTAGCTCACGCATCATCTATCAAAGGTAGACTACCATTTGTAAACTTCTTTGATGGTTTTAGAACAAGCCATGAAATCCAAAAAATCAATGTTTGGGATTATGATACACTTAAAGAATTTGTAGACTTTGATGCAGTTGATGAGTTCAAAAACAACTCACTAAACCCAGAAAGACCAAAATTCAATGGTACAGCAGAAAAGAACATCTTCTTCCAAAGAACAGTTTCTAGAAATCAAGTTTATACTGACATGATTGGTATAGTAGAAGATTACATGAACCAAGTTAACGAACTAATCGGAACAGACTATGGTCTATTTAACTACTATGGTGCAGCTGATGCTGAACACGTATTAGTAGCTATGGGTTCAGTCAACCAAACAATCAGAGAAACAATCGATGTTTTAACAAAAGATGGTTACAAAGTTGGTTTAGTTGAAGTTCACCTATACAGACCATTCTCAAAAGAACACCTAATCAAAGCAATCCCACAAACAGTTAAGAAGATTGCTGTTCTAGATAGAACAAAAGAACAAGGTGCAGAAGGACAACCTCTATACCTTGATGTTAAATCTGCTTATTACGGAGTAGATAACGCTCCAGAAATATTTGGTGGTATCTACGGACTATCAAGCAAGGATACAGTTCCTGGCGACATCAAAGCAGCATTTGATAACCTAATCAAAGAAGATACAAAAGATAACTTCACTCTAGCTATCACAGATGATGTGACAAATACATCTCTTGAAAGAGAAGACTTTAAAGTTAGACAAGAAGGAACAACAAGATGTAAATTCTGGGGATTCGGATCTGATGGTACAGTTGGTGCTAACAAACAAGCGATCAAAATCATCGGTGATAACACTGACATGTACGCTCAAGGATACTTTGACTATGACTCTAAAAAATCAGGTGGTCTAACAGTATCTCACTTAAGATTTGGTAAAAATCCAATCCAATCAACATACCTACTTGACGAAGCAGACTTCATGTCATGTTCAAAACAAGCCTATGTAAACCAATATGATCTTTTAGCAGGACTAAAAGATGGTGGTACATTCTTACTAAACTGTGTATGGGACAAAGATGAATTAGATAGTCACCTACCAGCGAAAATGAAAAGATATTTTGCTGAGCACAATATTGATTTCTACATCATTGATGCAAGTCACATTGCTCAAGAAATAGGACTTGGTTCAAGAACAAACATGATCATGCAAGCAGCCTTTTTTAACCTATCTAAAGTACTTCCAATTGATGAAGCTGTAGGATACCTAAAAGACTCAATAGTTAAATCTTATGGTCACAAGGGTGATGACATAGTTAATATGAACTATGCAGCAGTTGATGCAGGACTAAATGCAGCTACTAAAGTAGAAGTTCCAGCTAGCTGGGCAGATGCAAAAGATCCTGAAAAATCTGAAGTTGAAATGTCAGAATTTGTTAAAACAATCCTAAAACCAATGATTGAACAAAAAGAAGATGACATCCCAGTATCAGCATTTACAAAACTAAACCTAGAAAATGGTGAATTCCCATCAGGTACAACACAAGTTGAAAAACGTGGAATCGCACTAAATGTACCAGAATGGCAATTGGATAACTGTATCCAATGTAACCAATGTTCATTTGTTTGTCCACACGCTGTAATCAGACCATTCCTAGTAACAGAAGATGAAAAAGCAAATGCACCAGAAGGCTTTGAAACTAAAAAAGCTATCGGTAAGGGCATGGAAGAATATGAATTTAGAATTCAAGTATCTCCATTAGACTGTACAGGTTGTGGAAACTGTTCTGATATTTGTCCAGCTCCAGAAAAAGCTCTTCTAATGAAACCATTCGAAGAACAAGTAGAAAACCAAAAAGACAACTGGACATACGCTCACGAAGAAGTTGGATATAAAGAAGATGTAATGGATGATATGACACTTAAAGGTAGTCAATTTAAACAACCACTACTAGAATTCTCAGGCGCTTGTGCAGGTTGTGGTGAAACTCCATACGCTAAACTAGTTACACAACTATTTGGTGATAGAATGTACATTGCCAATGCTACAGGTTGTTCTTCAATCTGGGGAGCAAGTGCACCAGCAATGTCTTATACAATTAACCAAGAATCAGGCAAGGGTCCAGCTTGGGGTAACTCACTATTTGAAGATGCTGCAGAATACGGATATGGTATCAAACTAGCTGCGGAATCAAATATGCTTCTACTAGAAAGAAGAATGAACGCATTCTTAGACCTTAACCTAGAAACTCCACTAAACGATGCATTCAAAGCATGGTTAGAAGGAAAAGATGATGTTAACTCATCTAAAGAAGCAACAGCTAAGATTCTAAACCTTCAAGAAGAAAATGTAGATAATGAAGAAGCTAAGGCTCTACTAAAAGACATCTATAACCTAAAAGATTACATGATCAAAAAATCATTATGGATCTTTGGTGGTGACGGTTGGAGTTACGATATAGGATTTGGTGGAGTAGACCATGTTCTTGCAAGTGGTGAAAACATCAATATTCTAGTATTTGATACTGAAGTTTATTCAAATACAGGTGGTCAATCATCTAAAGCTACACCACTTTCAGCAGTAGCACAATTTGCTGCTTCAGGTAAGAAAGTACGTAAGAAAGATTTAGGCTTAATGATGACATCTTATGGTTATGTATACGTAGCACAAGTTGCTATGGGTGCTAACCAAAATCAAACTCTAAAAGCAATCAAAGAAGCTGAAAGCTATGATGGACCATCTCTAGTAATAGCATACGCACCATGTATCAACCATGGTATTAGAATGGGTATGGGCAAATCTCAATATAGAGAAAAACAAGCAGTAAATGCTGGTTACTGGCACTTATGGAGATTTGATCCAAGACTAGCTGATGAAGGAAAGAATCCATTTACTTTAGATTCTAAAGAACCTAGCGAATCATTCCAAGAATTTATTCAAGGAGAAGTTAGATACTCATCACTTAAGAGATCATTCCCAGAAACAGCAGATGAATTATATCAAGAAGCAGAAAAAGCTGCTAACGATAGATATGAAACATACAAGAGATTAGCTGGAAAATAAAAAAGAAAATTAAATCGCCATATTACTATGGCGATTTTTTTTAAGATTAATAGAGAAAAAATGGACAAATTAATATTTTTTACTAAAGCACCGAATCTAGAAAACTGTAAAACAAGGATGAGCGATTTTTTATCCCCTAAAGAAAGATATGAATTAATG
>CABTWT010000030.1 GCA_902488555.1 uncultured Anaerococcus sp. | reverse complement strand
CAGTACCGATACCACCTGTTGGAGGTATAGTAAGGTCTTTATTCTTTACAAGCATATTACCTTGTGCGTCATGAGTGTTTTCAGGATATCCTTCTGCGTTATCCTTATAAGACGTTTTATTGACTGTAAATGGAATTTCAGTATCTTTATTTCCTGCATAACCTTCAGGGAATTTAACTTCCTTTAGTTTGTAATTATGCGTAATTTCTGTTTTATTTCCGTCTAATTCTGTCTTTTCCCATTTTGAGTATTCAAGACCTTTGATTTCAAATAAACCATTTACATCTGATTGTAGATAAATCGGCTTTCCAATTTCAGGAGTGCCGGTAGCAAATACTGTTCCATTTTCATCTTTACAGAACTTACCATTATCTATCGCATCTTTATTTGCATCTATTAAAGCTTGAGTCCAAACGATTTGTTTATCTCCGTCATAAAGTGCAAATACTGCTCCAGCCAACTTCTTAGTAACTTCTGTTTCAGAAACCTTAACAAATTTCTTTCCGCCTGTTTCTACTTCCGGAGTATCGTTAGGTCTCTTGCTCTTTTCATCTTGACCTTTAATTTTAATTTTTAGATCATAAGTATTCTTGATAGGTGTACCCATTTTTGCATCTTCGTTGATAACCGTATCAACTGTTGCATAAATTTTTACTTGTTTACCTTCTCCTGCATTTTGTTTAACTGTTTGATAATTATCTGCAAGTTTTTTAAGACCTGCTTCAGTTAAAGTTACGCTGAATTCTTGACCTGCTGGTGCAGTAAGTACTGTTGTAGCATCAAGAGGATTCGGTTCTACAGTTGTAAACTTAGTATCTGCAGCAGGTTCTACAAGGTTATAGTCTACACCTTTTTCAAGCTCTACTTTTTGAGCGTCTTGTGCGCCGTCATAACCCATGTATACTTTAACATTTCCCTTGTAAGTTAAGCCTTTGAAGAATACATCGCTCATTACAAATTTTTCATAATCTTTGATATTTCCGGGGATATTAGCTTGTAAGAACCAAGTTTGAACATCTCCTACATTGTGAGTTTCATTTAAGTTTACTTCGTTTCCTACAGTCTTCTTAGGAATAACTTCGTCCCCTGTTACGTTCTTAGGATAAACGTGAACTTTATTTAGGTAAACTGTTCCGGCAGGTATAAGGTCATCGCCTTCGCCAATTTCAGTTTGGTTCATTACAGGAATTGAAATACCGAAAGGTACTGCAATTGATGATGATACAGTAGTAGGTTTACCTGATTCTACAAACCAGTAGTATCCTTCTTCTAAATCAACTTCGGCACCTTGTCCGTTTGCAGTAGTAATAGTTCCAACTTTAGTTACATCTGCTACCGCTTCAACTTTTTCATTTGTGTCGTATTGCTTAGGTGTTTTTTTAAATAATTCAAGTTGTGCAGCATCCTTTAGCTTATAGTAAGTAAAAGTTACACCGTCAAGTTCTTTTACGTTAGTTCCTAAGCCTTCAAGTTGTTCTTTTTCAAGCTTTCCGCCATTATGACCAAATCCTTCTTCAGGAACTTTGTAGTTGTCAGCTTGCAATTTGTGTACTGTTACCTTAGTCTTTCCTTCCGGTTTAGTTTTTTGATAATCGTCTTTTGCTATTGTACCTATGGTATTATTATTATTACCAATTGCGTATGCACTTAAAGGTGCTACTACACCAATTATCATCACTAAAGTCAATATTAGTGATAAAAGTTTCTTAGTATTTTTCATTGTCTTCCTCCATTCTTATTTTTAAAAATTTTATAAATGCGTGGCTATTGCCAAGCTATTTAACTTAACTCATTCGAAGATTTTAAGTCTTGCATCAAATCTTCTTGACTTATATGCAGCTATTCAATCTTCACATACATTACTCCCTTGTAAAGGAAGGATTTGTAAACCATCAGTATCCCCCCTTTCCCATGTATTCATTTAACTTCTTTCTTTTATCTATAAATATCATGGCAAGAGTCATAAGTCCTATACCCCCGATATAAAATAGCGTGGTTCCAAATCCTCCGGATCTTGGAAATTCACCTTGAGGATCAAAGACATCTATTGAAACGATTTGAGTATCTACTTTAATTATTCCACTTGCATCTACCTGCTCCCTATATAGTGGTGCCGGGTTTGTAGCTGTAAGTGATGATTCTGTTGCGGCTCCCGGAAGCTTAAATTTATATTCCACAGGTTTCCCTTGAGAATCTTTTACACTTATAAGCTCTACGGTTCTTTTTTTAGAATCAACTTTTATTCTGTAGCTTAGTCCATTAACTACATAGCCTTTAGGAGCAGTGGTTTCTGTAAGATTATATTCTCCAGTCATACCTGCGGGAATTTCAATCTTTAAAGGACTTAGAGGATCTGAGGTTTGATTAGATAAATCAAAGGTGATTTCCTTTAAATCATCAGGTACTGGAGTTGAGTCCGGATAGTCGTTGGCTACCTCCATTTTGAATTTTACTTGTCCCTTATTGATCATTTCCTTTTTGGTATCCCTTTTCCACAGATTAAAGTACATGGGATCCTTTTTCTTGTTAAATGCCAGTACTTCACCTTCAGTTAAGTCTGTTTGAGAGAAGATTTTACTTGGTTTTGTTACTATATTGGTGGTAACAGTTTGAGTATATTGATAAGTTCCCCCATACAAACCTACGTTTTGTACAGAAATATAAGCTCTTTCTTGTTTCAAATCATAGGGTGATACCGTCTTCAAAATCAGGTGAGAATTTGCATACTGAGCCGGAATGGGAATTGTGCCGTCATCAGGCATAGTTCCCGAACCGATAAGAGTATAGTTGGCAGTATCATCCAAATCAGCTGCAAAGGATCTTGGCATAGTTTGTGACATATCACTGTTGTTAGCATCAGCTGATGTAATATCAGGATTTTGCACAAAATTCGGGTTATTCACAACATAAAGCTCATAAGAAGTTTTACTGTTCGGCCCTAAAACCCCTGTTCCTCTGGTAAAGTAAAAGGTTCTGGCAGTAACCTGATTATTAACGGGTCTACTGTAAAATATGTTTTGAATTTCCGCATTTTCGTTGTCTATTTTATTGATAAATGCAGTACTAAGAGATGTCATAGTTCCCGGATAATAACCGTTATAGTCAGGTAACCAATACTTTCCGCCAAATTGATTCGGATAAGCACCCGAATAGTCGATACCGAAGGTGTCGGGAGTTGTAAAGGACTTTCCTGCAACATTTACAGTGAATGTTGTCTTTGTATCATTTAAAACCACCTTTCTGTTAGGTGATAAAGCAACGGTAAAGTCGGAGGTTACATCTCCTATGTTTTCTACAGCCTCGGTAAAGGTATATTTAACTGTGTTGGTTCCCGGAAGCTTTTCTCCCGTTGCAAGTACATATCCATTTAAGGTCATATCAGGAAGATCAACCTGTGACAAGGTACCTTCAAGAGAAAGTTTTTCATCTAAGTCAATAGTAAAATAGTTTCCTCTTCTTATGCCATTGGCCATTTTTGTTTTAAAGGTTATTTCAAAGAACTCGTTAATATTCGGATAAATAGTTGTACGAGGCCTTTCGCTATCAACTTTAATATTGAAGTCCGATACTGTAATCTTGTCATTTACATTAACCGGTTCTTCAAGAGTCGGGTCTTCTTCAAAGGTTGGATTTAAACTTATTAATGTAAGACCTGAAGGGAATACTCTCACTGTCCATGTATGCAGGGTCTTTTCATAACTGTAAGGCGCACTTAATTCCTTTAAGGTGTAGGTTCCCGGCGGTATATCTTGAAACTTCAAGTTAACAAGTTTTCCGTCATTGAGTGTTTCATTACCTATTTGTGCATCTTTTGTTGTGGCTTTTGCAAAAGGCTCATCTCTTTCTCCAATTTGATCCCACTTGCCTACATATAAACCGAATTCCGCTCCTCCAACAAGGTTGCTTGTTCCGGCTTCAATTTTACTAAGTTTAATTACACCCTTATTATCTAATGGTGTAGCTTTATCTCTTGTGTTTGTTACATTAAAATCAAGTTGTGATTGTCGGGTCTGATCTTCTTCTTTTTTATTAATCTTGACACCTGCATGAGAGTACGCACTGGTATTTTCCCCATAACTAAGTGCCCCTTGTGTCAAAATAGGTTTTTCACCATTATAACTACCTTCAATTTTTACAATAAATCCTTTAGGACTATCAATACCTTTAAATGTAATGCTATTTTGTGGACCATAATCATTAATTTTTTCATACTTAGTATTATCTGACAAGTCAATGTTAAAATCCTCAGGCATAGGATTTGTTGCATCGGCTAGAATCTTATAACTTGTAAAGGTATCTATAGATGTTGCAGATGTATTAGTTTGACCTAAGTAGTTGCTATCAATTGAACCTGTATTATAGGCAATATAGGGCCATGCATAAAATTTCGGAGAATCTTTGTAGTCGCCTAAACTTATATCTTCTTCATTTCGTAACATGTCTTTTGCTGAAAGATAAAATATTTCTGTGAATTTTTTATTATCTTTGTCTACAGAAACAATCTTGGAAGATAATAAGAATCTATCTTGAACTTTTACCCCTTCAAAAATATTCCTCTCTATATAATCTGCAAATCCTTCAACTCCACTATAAATAGTCTCCTCTTCAGTAACAATATCTTTAAATGTTATATTGGCTTCTCCATCTACAGTGATTTTGTACTCTCTGACGTCTTCCCTATAACCTCCCGGGGATTTCGTTTCTTTTATTACATAGTTGCCCTCAGGAATGTTGTCAAAAATCGCCTTGCCGTCAAGTCCTGATACTTCAGTCCAGTCATTAAGACCTTTCTTCATCGGTGTTTGGCTTCCGTCTTCATTTACCTTATAAATAGCAAAGGTTGCACCCGGTAAAATGTTTCCCTCTTCATCTTTCTTATTAACTGTAACTTTGGCTCTAGGTTTATTGATGATTTCAAAGTTATAAACATTTACGTCATCTGTTGACTGTGTCAAAGTTTCTCTCGTGTTATAGAATAGTTGGTCCTTGGAAGCATTAAAACTTTTTTCATAGTCGCCGCCGGCAAAGTAAGCAGGATCATTCCAATTTGAAGCCCAATATGTTTCGGCCTCAGGTGTTCCTTCTGCAGGGGCTCCTGTAGGATTATTGATACCTAAGAATTGGAACCAGTTTTTAGGTGCAATTGAAGCTCCTGTTACTCCATCAATTAAAGGCCTGTACTTATCATTTTCCACAACTTGTCTCGTTTCTTGAGGGTTCAATTTTATAATAGGCTTCAATTGAACCTTTGTCGCATAGATTTGGTTGTCGGAAATTTGAAGAGGTATGTGCTCTGTCTTAGGCTTGTGGTTATCGTCAAATTCTACCCAAGTACCTTCACCGAAGTAAATCATCCATTGATGGTTGGGTAGTGCATATCCTTCCGGTGCTGCAACTTCTTTAAGCAAGTGGTAGGACGGCACGTTAAGATCTCTAAATTCAGCTATACCGTTAGCATCTGTTGTAACACGATAGATTCTCAAAATTCTGTTGGCATCGTGTCCGTGAAGTTCAAGGGTTACTCCTTCAATTGGCTTGCCATTCTTGTCAATTTTTTTTACTCTAAGATTTCCCTTGTGGTAAGTGGCAGCTACAGTTTTTGTAGTTTGATTTTCACTTACTTCGTTTATATTAGCATTTTCCACTTCATGTACTTCTGTTTCAGCAATTAATCTCTTACTGTCCAAGTCCATTTTTTGGTTATATGTTAATTTAACTCTGTTAACCTTTCCGGTGCTTGGAATAGTTTGATTTTGTTCATAGTCCGCAAGATCAACCGTTGCATCTTTAAGGTTTGTAATCTTTCCGTCTGCCCCAACTGTTAACTTCATCGCTAAGTTTTTAAAAGCGTATTGGAATACTGATTTAATTTCCTTGACTACATAGTCTCCCGGCGGAAGGTTGTCAAGGGTTACTATACCGAATTTACCGTTTTTATAGTTAACCATTACAGGTTGACCGTTTTCCATTGCAGGCACTTCTTTTTTTAGGTTAGGGTCATAAACCATTTTATTGTATATATTTAACGGTTCATAGTTTCCTGTTTGATCATTTTTCTTGTAAACCCCATAGGTTGCATCGTGGTTTAGTGCTGCGTCACGAAGATTTCCTATTTCGGCACTTGATGTTCCACCATAGAAAAGCTTGTTCCCTGCTTTGTCTACAGTTTCAATTTTTAAAGTCCCTGTACTGAGCTTTGGCTCAGCTTGATAAACAATTTTTAATTCTGCTGGATTTTTTTCAGATTCTGATTTTATAACTTTTGAGCTTAGTTTTGTAGCCTCTTCCAAAACTTTTGTATCTAAAGTGAATCTTTCTCTTTTTATTATTTTTTTCGGTTGAGTCTTTTCTAAGTTTATTTTTTCTTCTATTGAATTTTGTGTATCTAATTCTTGATTTATATCTTCCTTTTCACTATGAGAAACTTCCACAGTCGAATTTTCTGAAACAATTTCTTCTTTTGATGAAGATTCCCTTATCTTTTCATTTGATAAAACAGGTTCTTCATCAGGTTTTTTAGCAGAAGTTTCAATTTGCCTATTCGTTTTTTCAACTATTAAATTTGAAGCTTCCTTATTTTTATCTTTTGTATTTTCTTCTACTTCTTGTATTTTGTTTTCTTCTATATTTTTATCAAGTTGTAGTTCTTCTTTAGGTTCAGCCGATGAATCTTCTGTTTCCATAAGATTATTAACCTCAATGGCTTCCTTACTTACTCTAAGCTCTACAGAACCTCGAGTTTTTTCATATCCTAAGGGTGGATTATCTTCTTTTAGAATATAAATTCCTTCAGTTACTTGTATAACTTCTTTAGTATTGGTTTTAATTTCGTCATCTACAGGCTCAAGAGTATCTACACTTGTACTATCTTCTGATTTTAGAAGTTTAGCATCTGTCTTATAAGTCTCTGTTACCTCTGAATTGTTTTCTCTGTCTATTTCGACTTTAGGTTCTTCTATTATTTGTAGAGGATTTATCGCCTTATTTAAAATATCTTTAGGGTCTAAAACTTTAGCTGGTGTACTCCAAGTTAAAGTATCAATTTTTTCCTCTACATCTGCCCCTACTTTATAAAGTGAATAAACCGCTCCGGTTGGATCAATAACCTTGCCATTTTTCCCTACAAGCTCAATTTCAATAGTGGAGAAACCCTCTTTAGCTTTATAATCTTTTTGTTCTTCCTCAATCTTTTGAAAAGCTTTTGATTTAGGAGATATATCAATTATACTTTCATCTAAATTTTTACCATCATAATATACTAAACCATTTTTTACTGTGAAATTTTTCCCAAACGGCCCCTCTCCTTCTTTAATAAAGGTGTAACGTCCATCGGATAAATCTGGAAATACTAATTTACCCTCATCGTCTGTAAGATAGTTTCCAACTATTCTCTCTTCACTTCTTGTCATTCCCTTAACATCAAGTATATCCACAGTCTTTCTTAGGGTGTATATATATCTTTTTCTAGCCAATTCAGAAACGCCGAGAAGATTATCTCTTGCTTCTCTTGTTATAAGAAACAAATCTTTTCTTGGTGAGGAAACAATTTCTGTTGAATTTTTTATTTGTAAGCTTTCTGTATCTTGTTTTGATATCTCTTCCTTATTTTCTTTCTCTTGTAAATTGTTTTGTTGATTTTGCTCTTCAGCAGTTACATTAAAGTCTTCTAAATCTTTTAGATCATTTCTATCTAAGGAATTTTTATAATTTTTAGGCTCATTTTTATGTGCATCTTCAAATTTAATCGGTCTTTCTTCAATATCTAAAGACTCATTATCAAGATTTCTATTCCTTGTAATTGGTTTAGAATTTGACTCTATTACAAGCTCGTCAGAAGACTTTTCAGAATTAAGAATATTATTTTTATCTTCAAAAACTCCTTGTTGTATTATGGAATCTGAAGAATCTACAATACTCTCACTAGCTTCCTCTTTATTTATTATGGAGCCTGAAACTTTTTTGTCTTCTATTAAAGACTCGTTTTTTACTTCTTCTCTATTATCTATTATCGAATCTATTACTTTTTCTTTTTTAGGTTCTAAAAGTGAACTGGTTTTTAATTCCTGTGAGTTATCTGAAACATCTTTAGAATTTTTATAATCTTTTTTATTTTTTGTAAAAATACTAAATTTAGGTTTTTCCTCTATTGTATTCTCATTATTTTCATCCTTAACTTCAATTTTCATTGTGGATTCTTGAGGTTCTATAATTTCAACACCTTGAGGTTCTTCTATGATTACTTGGTCTTCTGTTGAAAAAAGTTTATCATATTCTATCTCATCAACCAGATCGCTTGACTCATAGTAAAACCCTTCTTTTGACTCCACTTCATATATAAGTTCAGTTTTATCTATTTCTTTTCTTGCATTTATGTTAAGCAAAATATCCGTGCCGAAAAGCTCTCTTATCTTGGAAGCTTCATAGCCTTCTTCGGTAAGGTAGAAGTTGATTTTGTCATTATTATAATAAAGATTAATAATTGCTTTTTCTCCATCAACAACTTGTCCTAAAAAAGTTCCTCTTTCATCTTGAGCCTTGCCATTTAAATTAAGCTCTAAATCATTTGGTAGGCTAATAGAAAATACTTGACCCGGTGCAGTGTTTTTATTTACTATCCAAGAAATTAAAAGAGCATAATTATAACCTGAATCATAATTAATTCTTTTAAGATCAACTTTATAAACACCTTCCCTTGCCTCTACAATCTTTTTATTATTCATCTCCAAAAGGTATGTAAAGTTTTTTTCCATATGTACGTCTTTATCATCTCTTTCATATCCTGCAACAGGTTCAATAAAAACTTGTCCCACTAAAACTATTGCTAGGATAAAGGAGAATATTTTTTTCAATTTTTCCATTTCCTCACCCCTATTAATCCTAATATTACTCCTTTTGTATATAAAAAGCTCAGCATTATTATTTTTTTACACAATAATGCTGAGCTAAAATATTTCCAATATTGATTTTGAGCATAAGAACTCATATATATATATATATATGCCGTTTATAGGTACTATTGAATTGCTATTACTTAATTCTGTTCTTAGATAAACTTTTCCCATTACATACCCCAAAATATTACACCGTAATTTGTAGATATAATATACACTTTAATTAGTCTTCAATTATATACACCAAATAATTATATACAAACGCTTCCCTTGCATTCAGATATTAACCTATATGCTTATTAAAATGTACCACTTTTATATTGATTTGTCAAATGTTTTTTTTACCACTTTACTCTACTATATTTTTAACTTTTATTCTTCGATTTTCCACAAAAAATAGACTCCTTAGGAGTCTAATTATTTTTCAGCTACTGCTTCTATTTCGATTATGCCGTCTTTAGGAAGTTTTGAAACTTCAACGCATGATCTTGCTGGTTTGTTTGTAGTGAAATATTCTGAGTAAACTTCATTTACACTTGAAAAGTCATTCATATCTTTTAAGAAAATATTTACTTTAACAACTTTATCAAGGGATGAACCAGCTTCTTGTAATATTTCTTTTATGTTTTCTAAAGACCTTGCTGTTGCTTTTTTAATGTCATCATAAATCAATTCTCCACTTTCAGGAATTATTGGAAGTTGTCCTGATGTGAAAATTAGTCCATTAACTTCAATCGCTTGTGAGTATGGTCCAACTGCTGCTGGAGCTTTTTGTGTTTGAATTACTTTCATTTTACTTATCCTCTTTTTCTTTTAATTTGAAATTTCCATTTTCTTCTTCATCTTTAGACCAAAGTCTTTCGATGTCATAATATTCTCTTTCATCTTTATGGAAAACATGAACGATTATATCGCCATAATCAAGGAGTATCCATCTTGATGTAGTCTTTCCGTCAATATTTTCAAGATTTATTCCTTTTTCATCCATTTTTTCTTCGATTTCATCGGCTAAGGCAGAAACTTGCCTTACTGAATTACCTGAAACTATTACAAAATAATCAGCAATTGAAGAAAGTCCCTTGATGTCTAAAACTTTTATATCTATTCCCTTTTTTTCCTTACAAGAATCTTTAATAATTCTTAACTTATCTTCTACCTTCAAGTTAGCCTCCTTATTATTTGAAATTTGTCGCTTTTAAAAGTTCATGGGCTTGATTTTCATCCATAATAAAATAAGATGTTTTATTTATATATTTAGGATAACCTGGAAGTGTTGTTGCTTTTACATTTTCCATTGAAAGTCTTGAACCTGAAACTGCAAGTTTTAATAATAAACTTTTCGGTATATTATTTTGAGTGTCACTTAAATATGCTTTATATAAAAGTGGAGCTTTAACTAGAGTTTTAGGATTTTTCATTTGAGAAAATAAGGCTGCCAAGAAAGCTTGTTGACTTCCTAATCTTTCCAAGTCACTACCTGATTTATACCCCTTACGAAATCTTAAAAAACCTACTGCATCTTGACCTTTTAAAACTTGTTGTCCTTCTTTAATATGAATTGATAAGGGTGGATCGGCTGTAGGGTCATCGTAGTCCATATCTAATGGTACATTAACCTCAACTCCTCCCATGGCATTTACTATATCCATAACAAATTTATAATCTATTGTCATATAATATTTTATATCTGTTCCTAAAAGTTTATTTACAGAATCTAGTGTCAATTCACTTCCACCATAAGCATAGGAGTGATTTATTTTTTGTTTTTTATATCCTTGAATTTCAGCATAAGTATCTCTGGGTATAGAAATTATATTTAGAAAATTATTCTCCAAATTAAAATTTACAACCATTATCGTATCTGACCTTGTATTCTCAGCCTTTTTTGAATCCAAGGAATCAACACCTAATACCAAAAATTGAAAATCATTTAAATTTTTTGCATCCTCATTTTTACTTAAACTGTATAAATACAGACCTATCAGACCAGCGCCTAAAATTACTACAATAAAAATAGTAGTAAAGAAAGCTTTAAAAAAACTTTTCATTCATTCTTCTCCAAATAATAATTTCTTGCTTTTATTGTATCTAAAGCAATATAGTTTTTTAATTCGATTAAATTCTTTATGTTT
>CABTWT010000029.1 GCA_902488555.1 uncultured Anaerococcus sp. | reverse complement strand
TATTTTTTGATCACTTACTAAGTACAGATTTCCTGTCGATGTGATTGCAGCTAGCTTAATACTCCCATTTGTTTTTTTGTAATAGTAAGGGGCAAGGTAGCCTGGAATAACTGCAACATCAAAGTCATTTTGCTCTATTTTGCTATAATTATTGGTCTTATCGATATTAAAATCAAACTTATCATCTTCTATATTCTCTAGAATAACTTTGGATGCAAATGTTCCTGGTTTAATATTGATTTGGCTTTTTTCTTCTTTTATTTCTTCTTTAATAGCAGGCTTTTCTGCAGGTGCTTGTGGATTTTCCTTTTTTCTGCAAGCTGTTAGAAGAATTATAAAGCTTAATAATAAGATTATCTTTTTATTCAATAACTTCTCTCCTATCTTCTATTGCACGCTCTAGGGTAAGTTGGTCGAAGTATTCTAGGTTTGATCCTACTGGTATTCCCTGGGCAATCTTTGATAGCCTTACGTCTTTTTTTGCTAATAAACTTGATAAAAATAGGCTGGTTGTTTCTCCTTCTATAGTGGAAGAAATTGCAAGTATTATCTCCTTTACCCCATCTTCATCGATTCTTTTGATAAGTTTATCTATATTTAGCTCTTCAGGGCCAATTCCATCTGATGGAGATATCAAACCGCCTAGGACATGGTATTTGCCATGGTAGGCGTGAGATTTTTCTATCGCTATGAGGTCAGACACATCTTCTACTACGCAAATGAAGTCATCTTCACGGGTGATGTCCTTACAAATATCACATATATCATTTTCTGTGAGGTTGCCACAGATATCACAATGTTTAATCTTTTCTTTAACCTCTACAAGTGCCTTAGAAAAATCCTCTACACTATCCCTATCCCTAGTAACTATGCTCATAGCTAGTCTTTCGGCAGATTTCCTGCCTATAGTAGGAAGTTTTTGAAATTGTTCTATTAGATTATCTAAACTTTCTGGATAGATTGCCATTACATAAGACCTGGTATGTTTAGTCCACCTGTGAGTTTGCCCATAGTCTGGCCGCTATATTCATCTGCTTTTTTCATTGCATCATTTATAGCAGCAATGATCAGATCTTCTAGCATTTCACCATCTTCTGGATCTATAACATCTGGGTCAATTTTGATAGCTATGACTTCTTTTTTGCCATTTACTGTTGCAGATACAACTCCTCCACCTGATGTTGATTCAAATTCTTTTTCTTCTATATCTTGTTGAGCCTTTTCCATTTGCTCTTGCATCTTTTTAACTTGTTTCATCATATTGTTCATATTTGCTCCGCCTGGGAATCCGCCTCTTGCCATATTTATCTCTCCTATTCTATGACTAAATCTTCTCCAAAAACATCTAATAGTCTTTGGGAATTATCAGTTTTTTTTTCTTCTTTTGTACCGTTCTTACTATTATTATCATTATGGTTTAAATCTTCGCTTCTGGCAATAGTAAATATATATGCCCCATTTAAGATTTCCATAAGATTTCTTTCTATGTCGTCAGTTTTCTTTTCTAAAATGAACCTATAAAATTCCTTATCTGCTGCTAAGATAAACTTATTGCCGTCGATTTTATATTGTAAACCTTGGTCACGGAAGAATTCATGGAAAATCCCTCCGGCAGTTTTTATAATCATATCCTGGATTTGCAACTCTTGTGATCTTGAAAGCTTTCTTTCTTTTATTTCTTCAAAATCTACTTCGTTATTTTCATCTTCTGGAATAACAGACTTCTCTTCTGATATAGATTTTTCTGGCCCATTTACTACAGCTATTTTTTCATCTGGATCACTATTAATATTCGATTTTTGTGGTAAATTTTCTAAATTTGTTAGTCTACTATCAATAATCTTATTTATCAAATCGTCTATATCAGATGGACTAGCCATCTCCAAGGCTTTGACTCTTGACTCTAAGCTCTTGGCATTCTTAAGTTTTACTAGTCTTAGTATACAAAGTTCTGTCAAGACATCAGTATTGTCAACTTGCTTTAGCCTTGTTCCATAGTCAATCAATATGTCAAGATAATCTCCAATGTCAAAAAGATCTATGTCATTGGCTAGTTTTTTGATAAAGCTTAGTCTTTCTTCATTTTCGAAAAATTTATCATTTTCGCTCATCTTATAGATCATTATGTCGTTAAAATAACTAACTAAAGAATCTATGATATCCTTATTGGTTTTATTATTTTCTCTAAGAGTAAATACTAAGTCCAAAGCCTTAGATGAATCCTTGCGGGCTATTGCTCTAGCTAGTTTATCTATATCGTAAAAGTCTACTACGCCAAGCAAGTTTTCCACTTCACTTAGTTTATAGGATTCTTTCTCCAAAGATAATACTTGATCTAAGATGGAGAGAGCATCACGCATGGCACCATTGGCTTTTTTTATGATTAGCCTTATGGCTTCATTTTCCATACTTATAGACCTATCCTCTAGGATATAGTCTATTTGCTCTTTTATCTTATTTTCATCAATCTTATTAAATTCGTATTTTTGAAGTCTTGAAAGAATTGTTGATGGGATTTTTTCTATTTCTGTTGTTGCAAGTATGAAGACCAAGTGACTCGGTGGCTCTTCCATGATTTTTAAGAGAGCATTGAAGGCTTCCCTGGTTATCATGTGGGCCTCGTCTATGATGTAGACCTTATATTTAAGTTTATTGGGTGGGTAGATCACATTGTCCTTGAGATTTCTAATGTCATCTATCCTACGGTTGCTTGCAGCATCCATTTCTACTACATCAATGGTAGTTTCTTCTTCTATAGCCTTGCAGTTTTCACATTCCATACAGGGTGATCCGTCTTTGGGACTTAAACAATTGATTGCTTTTGCAAAGATTTTTGCACAAGTTGTCTTTCCAGTACCACGCTCACCAGAAAATAGGTAGGCATGGCTGATATTGCCGGATTTGACCTGGTTTTTGAGTACATTTACAACCCTATCTTGGCCTAGTACACTATCAAAAGTCTTTGGCCTATACTGTCTATATAAAGCTTTTGCCATAATCTTCCTTTCTAATCTTATTCATTATACCATAAGAAATTTTGCATATGAATAATCTTAGGGTATAATTTTATATGTTAATCATAAGGAGAGCTGTCCGAGTGGTTGAAGGAGCACGATTGGAAATCGTGTATACGTGTTTTAAGCGTATCATGGGTTCAAATCCCATGCTCTCCGCCACGCACTAGACGGGGAACTAGCGATGCCTTGTAACCTGCGATTCGCTACAGCAGGGTTTAATTCCCAGTTAGAGGGATATATTTTTATTATAAGCCTAGTAAGACTCGTGTTGATTGATGGGTCTTGCGCAACAGGAAACTATGAACCATGTCAGGACGGGAACGTAGCAGCATTAAGTAGATCTTTCTGTGTGCCGCAAGGTCACCTATCATGAGCGAAACTTCTTAGAAACTACAATGGATTTATATTTCGAAGCTGGGTGTGCTTACATATTTTGGTTGTTGCAAGAGAAATAAACTATTCTAATATTAATGAGAATATTTATTTCTTGTAACAACCTTTTTTTTAACTTTAAATAAATATCTAAATAGTTTATAATATTAGATACGAGGAGTTAGTAATGATAGGAAAAATTGTAGAAGAAATGTTCAAACAACCTACAGAAAATATAATGATTCCAGCTAGCGATGTTGCTACAGTTCACGAAGACGATAACCTAGTCCATGCTATCTTGGTCTTATCATCCTCTGGCTATCAAACTATTCCAGTCCTTGATAATAAAAATAGGGTTAGAGGTCTTATATCTATATCAAATATAGTCACTTCAGCCCACGAACTTTCCATTTTTGATGAGGACCAACTGGCTGATTTTAAAGTTTCTGAGGTTATGAATCAGATGGTTCCAATGCTTTTTGATAATTATAATCTTGAAGACGTATTAAGGCTTTTGGTAAATAATAACTTTATATGTATCACCCATAAGAACGGATATTTCTTGGGGATTATCCCTAGAAAGATAGTACTAGAAAGATTTACCTATATAGCCCACAATATAGAAAATGAATATAAGCTTACAAAAAAATGATGAGTTTTAACACCCATCATTTTTTTATTTCAAATACACATGCTCCAAAGTCTTCTATAAATATAGTCTCGTTTTGATTAATCTTGCCATTAATGTTACCCTTTCCTCCATATTTAAGGTCAGAAGAATTGATAAGTTCCTCTAAGTCATATGGCGATTTTATCTCATAGTCTATATCAGTAAAGTTTATTATTACAAGTAGTTTCTTTTCCTTAAATTCTCTAATATAAGCGTATAGGCTATAGCCTTCAACATCTAGATCTTTGCTAGTTGAACTAGTATTTGATAGCTCATCTCTATTAAGGTAAAGTTTTGAAATATCTTTATAATAATCATTAAGATGAACTTCTTCTTCGCTTAGTTCGTCCAAATCTATATGATCATAAACTGAGAAAGTTAGATCAGAACCTATCTCATCTCCACTAAAGAGTAATTTTTTGGAATTCAGACTATATAATAAAGTAAGCACGGCCTTGTATTGTTTATATTTATCATTGTTACCATTTATTTTCATAAATAAGCTAGCTTCATCTAGGAAGCTATCTATATAATTAAAGCCTAAGATTTTCTTGCTATTATCTGATCCAATCAATAAATTTATCTCTTTTTTGTAAGAATCGCGTTTGTATGGCAAATCTTGCATGGATCTTACTATAGGTCTTAGGCTATAATCTAAGCAATAGTCAAAGTCAAAGTCGTATTTGTAGATGCCATTAAAGCTTGCGAGGGCTAGGGACTTATTTTGATGAACTTCCTCTATCAAGTCTTCTAATAGGTCTATCCACTGGTCATTTTCTCCTCTAGACTCATCGCCTTGCCAATAGATCATATTTTCAACATTTGTAAGCATTATTCCATCAAGATTAAATTCCTTAAGCCAAAAATTAACTGCTGATTTCAGATAAGACTTGGTAAAATTCTTACTTGGGTCAAAGTTCATATCACCATAGTAAGAACACTTGATATCATCATAATCGTAAGCAAAATACTCTTCTAAACTTTTGAGATAATATGGATCACAATCAAAGTGAGCTAAGTCCAAATCTACTAAAACTCCAAGTTTTTCCTTGTGGCATTTGTCGATAAATTTCTTAAAATCAAGGGCAGATCCATATCGTTTGCTATAGGCAAATAAGCCTGAGCTTGTAAATCCCATGGACTTATAGTTAATGTATTCACTTACTGGCATAAACTTGATGTGGGTGAAGTTTTGGTCTTTGGCGTATTTGATCAAATCATCAGGGTTTTTATGAAGAAATGAACCCATGTATATTTCATATATATTTAGCTTATCTGTTTTTACCTTTTTATTTTTAAATTTATAGGAAATGTCAGATACTACCGAACATTTTTCTTCTACTATAATTTCTTGGGCAAAGGGATCTACTATCTTTATTACTTCATCATTGGCTTCTGTTATTAGAAATTGGTACCTATCTCCTTTTTTGGCTTCTTTAATTGTTACAGTAAAGATACCTGAGGCATATCCACGCATTTTCTTAGGCTGCCAGTCGTTAAAATCACCTATGATTTCGACCTTCTTAGCATCAGGAATACATATTCTAAACATATATCCCTTAGCCTTTTTTACCGGTCCAAAGTAGCTATAGGCATCATTTGCCTTGCCATTTAAATAATCTTTTGTAGCCATTATTAATTCCTTTCTCGTCTTTTAAAAAAGACAGACTAATAGCCTGCCTCCTCATTAAATGAATCTATCATATTCTGACTTACTTCTATCATCATCCAATTTACCTTACTTGCCCAATCAGGGTCAGTAGCATAGGATATGCCGATTCCATCGGTAGATACACCATTATAATATGAACCCTTAGGATTTAGATAGTTTTCTTTTAAGTGCTTGGCTAGGGTGTCTATAGAATCAGCTGGACTATCAAAGTGACTGGCCTTATTGTAGGGATCATCGTCTACTGCATTAAAGCCAAATAGATTGTTTTTATCATTAAAAAGCTCACTTGTTCCATTGCCTGTCTCATGTTTTGCCATGGCCATAAGTAGGATTGCATTTACCCCATACTTATCCTCAGCTGCCTTGAAATCTTTGCCAAGACCAGCAAGGCCGGTATCTTTAATGGCGGTTTCTAGCTCATCAGCACTGAATTGGTCACTCTTAAGTAGGTATAACATATTTGAAGAATCAATTCCACTAGACCCTTTTTCTTTAAAATCTTCTAAGTCTCTAGCAAGATTTTCGTACTTAATTGCCCTAGACTGTCTAAGTAAAGTCGTCTGATAATTTATTTCATTAATACCAGACTTTAAAGACTTTGAAATTTCAACTTTACTAGCCTTTGCTATTGACATAGTAAATATTAAGGCAAATGTACAAATGCCATTTATTATGTTTATAGTTTTTGTCTTTTTCATAAGCTACCTTTTCATTTCTTTAGACCATTATACCTTTTTTTATAATAGTATAAAAAGAAAAAACGAAGCCTCGGATATTTCCCAAGCTTCGTCTTAGCTTATTTATTTTCCATCTTTCTGCTACCTGGCTTTATTGCAGGTGTATCCTTTAAATGTTCTGGAAGATCATCTGGATCCCAACTTTTTACGTCTATTTTTGTAGCAGAGATTACTGGCAATCCATTTATTTCATCAAGGCCAGACCTATTAACTATTGATGTTAAGGCCACAACTTCTGCCCCGTATGATTTGACAACTTCAACGCTTTCAAAAGATGATTTGCCTGTCGTAATGACATCTTCTACAATTATTACTTTTGCACCTTTTGGGATTTCAAAGCCACGGCGAAGGGTCATGATGTTATCTACTCTTTCTGTAAAAATAGCATTAAGACCAAGGGCTCTACCAACTTCATATGAGATGATAACTCCACCCATGGCAGGTCCTAGGCAAAGGTCTACGTCTATGTTCTTTTCCTTAAGTTTTTGGGCAATAATTTCTGCCACTTCCCCACAATATTCTGGGTGTTGGATTAATTTGGCACATTGGATGTACCTATCAGAGTGTTTGCCAGATGACAATAAGAAATGACCTTCCAAAAGAGCATTTGATTCTTTGAGTAATTCTAATGTTCTATCCATGGTTTCTCCTATATTATTCCTATAATCTCACTTAAAGATGAGATATTTTCTTCTTCTAAATATTTTTCTATTCCTGTATTAATATCTATCATAGTGTTGTAGTCAATGAAATTTGCAGTTCCTACTTGGATGGCACTTGCTCCTGCCATGATAAACTCAAGAGCATCCTTATAATTCATTATCCCACCCATGCCAATTACTGGAATATCTACTGAGTGAGCTGCTTCATAGACCATCCTTAGGGCTATTGGCTTTATGGCAGGACCTGAAAGTCCTGCTGTTTTGTTTACAAAAACTGGGGCTTTTGTTCTTATATCAATAGCCATTGCATTAAATGTATTTACCAAAGAAATGGCATCAGCTCCACAATCTTCGGAAAGTTTTGCAAAAAGTGGAATTGACCCAACATTTGGGGAAAGTTTTACTATAAGGGGTTTTTTTGTAACTTTTCTTACTTTACTAATAACTTCCCTTGCCTTATCTGGGTCAGTTCCAAAGGCCATGCCACCTTCTTTGACATTGGGACATGATATATTTAACTCTATCATAGGAACATCAGTTTTTTCCAGAATCTCTGCCCCGAGTACATATTCTTCTACTGAATGTCCCCCAAGATTTGCTATTGCTACAGTATCTTGTTCTAATAAATATGGAAGTTCAATATCAACAAAGTATTCTATGCCTGGGTTTTGCAGACCTATGGAGTTCATAATCCCTGCTGGGGTTTCATATATCCTTATCCCTTTGTTTCCAAGGTTTTTGTGGAGGGTAAGGCCCTTGGAGCATATGCCTCCTAGTTTTCCTATGTCTATGTATTCTCCAAACTCTCTGCCAAATCCAAAAGTCCCACTTGCTGCTATAACTGGGTTTTTAAATTTAACTCCTGCTATTTCTACGGATAAATTCACTCAAATACCTCCCTAGAATCAAATACTGGACCATCCTTGCAAACTCTGATAAATTCACCATCTACAGATTCTACTGTACATCCTAGACAAGCCCCAATCCCACAGGCCATGTGGGCTTCCATAGATATTTGTATCTCGGCTGTATCGTTCATATCGTGGATGGCTTTAAGCATTGGATTTGGACCACAAGCATATATTATATCGTAATCATTTGGATTGAAAGCTTGTGTGATGAATTTACCATCCTTTTCAAAAGATGTGTAAGTTATAGACTTGACATAAGGTTTAAATTCTTCGGTGAAATATGAATCCTTGGTAAAACCAGCATAGAAATCAGCCTTTGTATCTAGATTTTTCACTAAATATAAAAGTGGAGCTATGCCAATGCCACCAGCAACTACGGCTATCTTCTTATCTTTTGTATCATCAATCCTAAAGCCATTTCCAAGAGGACCCAATAGCTTTACTTCAGCATCTTTTGTAAGTCCAGCCATAATATCTGTCCCCTCTCCTACAACTTGGTATAAAAGTGTTAGACTTTTATCATCTTGATCACAGATACCAAAGGGACGAGATAGCAAGGGTTCGTTTCTAAAGGAATCACACCTTAGCATAAAAAACTGACCTGGCTTTCCATCTAGTCTTATGTCTAAGGTCATCTTGTATATATTTGGGGAAATTTCGATATTTTCTAGGACTTTGCCTTTTTTATAAGTCTTCATTGATAGATATATCCTTTATAGTTTTCTCTACTGCAAGTCTTGCGTATTTGCCAATATTATTCTCGCCATCTTGGTAGTTTAAATATGCTTTTAGTACTCCACGAGAATTGTTTACAACTCCTCCGTTCTTATCGTTTAGAAGTTTGTAAACATTCATGGCGTCAGCTCCTTGGGCACCAAAACCAGGGATTAGGAAAAATTCTTTGTCATATCTTTTTCTAATCTCTTCTACTTCCTTAGTGTGAGTGGCTCCTACAACAAGACCTATTGGACCGTAGCCAGATTCACCGAGGTAATTCTCGTTTAAGGCTTTTATCTTATCACCTATTTGATAGAATAATTCCTTGCCATTTACATCTAGTGTTTCAAAATCGCTTGCTCCAGGGTTGGAAGTGCGTAAAAGGACAAATACTCCTTTTTCTCCACTTTCTATGTATGGCAAATATGGAGATATAGAATCCATGCCCATGTATGGATTAAGGGTTATGAAATCGACCTCAAAGTCGCCCTCAAAGTGAGCCTTGGCATATTGGCTGGCAGATGCTGCAATATCAGATCTCTTGACATCTCCTATAGAAAGAAGGTTTTTTTCTCTCAAATATGCTAATGTATCACGATAGGCCATCATTCCTTCGATGCCATAGGATTCGTAGTAGGCTATTTGAAGCTTATAAATTGCTGTGATATCAGCTGTAGCATCTATAATTTCCTTATTAAAATCAAATAAGGCTTGGTTTATGCTTTTACCTTCTTTGTAAGAAGCTGGCAAATAATCCATAGAAGTATCAAGGCCCACACATATAAAGCCTTTTTTTTCTACTTCTTCGTAAAGTCTATCTATTATCTTCATATTTTAAAACACCTTTCTTGTAAACTCTCTTCACTCTTGCAGAAAGCTCTTTTCCTATTAAGAGTGAATTTTTGGACTTGGATAAGATCTCATCTTCTGTATAAGTGTAAGTTTCATCTAAGTCTATTAAAGTAAAGTCTGCCTCATAGCCTATGTCGAGTTTGCCCTTATTAAGTCCTAATAATCTTGATGGATTGGTAGACATTAGTTTTATAAGATGATTTAGGGAAATCTGGCCAGATTTAACTAGGACTTCATAGCAAGTTGAAAAACTTGTCTCAAGACCTAGGAATCCTGGTGCCCCATTCTCCTTTTCCTTGGCAGAATGTGGAGCATGGTCAGTTGAAATACAATCAACTGTGCCATTTTTGATCATTTCAATAAGACTTAATCTATCAATTTCACTTCTTATAGGTGGATTAACTCTCATCTCATCGCGAGTTTTATCAGCAAAATACAAGTGATGTGGGGTAACCTCGCAAGTGATTGGCGCTCCAAGGTCCTTGAAGTATTTGATGGCGGTGATAGCGCCTTTAGTTGATACGTGGGAGAAATGCACTGGGCAATTTAGCTTATAGGCATAGTAGCAGTCTCTAAGAGTCATGGCATCTTCGGCTATTTCATAGTCTATGGCAGAAACTTTTGCGACTTCCTCGTGCAAAGTCATAGTTACACCCTTATCCATGGCAGCAATCATAGCCTTATACATGGTCATATCGTCATTTACTCCATGACCATCATCAGAGATAAATTTGACAGAATCAGGCATAGTTTCTAGGTGGTCTAGGGTCTTGCCGTCAAAGTTTTTTGTTATAGTGTATACTTGGTCTATATCTATTAAATCTAGGTCTTTCCCACGTTTTTTGATGTCATTGTAAACTTCTGGACTTGATACTGTTGGTTTGGTATTTCCCATTAAAAGCACAGAAGTAAAGCCACCCTTTAAGGCAGCTTTGGATCCACTTTCTAAATCTTCTTTGTAGGTAAAACCAGGATCTCTGAAATGCACATGTAGGTCTGTAAAGGCAGGGACAAGTGCTAGATTGTCACAGTCTATGACTTCTACATCCTTATCTATTTCAAAAGATTCACTTATGATTCCATCTTCTACATAGATAGGTTTTCTAGAGATTTTGACATCATCAAAAGAATAATGATTGGTAAATACTTGTTTCATATTATTCTTCTACATCGTAAATGTGACCGCAATAAGCACATTTGTAAGATTTTTCTTCTTTGTCAATTAGGATAAATTTGCTTTCAACTGATCTTTCGCTTGTTGAAACGCATTTTGGATTTTGGCAGGTTAGGATATCTGTGATTGTTTGAGGATATTCTATGGATTTCTTCTCAACAACCTCTTCATTTTTGATGATATTTACTGTTGCACTTGGATCTACCAAAGCTACTGCATCAAGATTAATGTCTGTGTGGCTTTCTATCTTTATAATGTCCTTTTTGCCCATAGTTTGGCTGCTTGCATTTAGGATGAGTGCAACTTCTTCTTCTAATTCTTCTAGGCCTAGTAGGTTAAATATTTTTAAGCCGTTGCCTGCTTTTATGTGGTCGATTACTACACCATTATTTAAACTTGTGATCTCAAGCATTGTTTGCCTCCAATAATTTTAAGATAAGGGCCATTCTGACATACATTCCATATTTTACTTGCTTAAAGTAAACTGCCCTTGGGTCTTTGTCAACCTCTGTTGCAATTTCGTTTACCCTTGGTAGTGGATGAAGGATAATCATATCTTCCCTAGCATCTTTCATCTTTTCATTATCAAGTACATAGGAATCTTTTAGTCTTGTGTATTGGCTAGTTGAGAAAAATCTTTCCTTTTGAATCCTTGTCATATATAATATGTCACATTCTCCTATGACTTGTTCTAGGTTTCTTACTTCTTCGTATTGAGAATTCTCATCAAATACTTCTTCTTTGACATATTGTGGTAATTTTAGCTCATCTGGTGAGATTAGGATGAATTTATTGTTATCAAACATATTCATAACCTTGATAAGGGAATGAACTGTTCTACCGTATTTCAAATCGCCAACTATACCTATTACGTGGTTATCCAAGCTTTCCTTGTATTGGCAGATTGTTAGGATATCTGTTAGGGTTTGAGTTGGGTGTTGGTGGAGATCGGAAGAGCACACGTCT
>CABTWT010000028.1 GCA_902488555.1 uncultured Anaerococcus sp. | reverse complement strand
CTTATTAACTTTCCTTTTCGATAAATACCAATATATATTTTTTGAATCAGACGACACGGACTACTTCGCCACAGAGTTAAAGGATATCTTTGATATAAATATTAAAAGTTCTTACGACACTTACATCAAATATTACAAAAAGCATGAGACTAGTAAGTTTTCCTAGTCTCATGCACTTGTATCATTTATATGATTTTTAACCCATTCCAATAGTTCTTTTTCACTTAGCTTTGAACTTGCAAGTTTAAGTATTACATCTATAAGTTCTTCTTGTGTGTAATCTAAAACTATTCCATTTCCATCTAGTGTAATTAGTAGAGCGTGTGCACCAATTCTTTTGTTTCCATCTACAAAGGGATGATTCATAACTAGACTATAACATAGGTGAACAGCTTTTCTCATTACACCATCATACAAGTCTTCTCCTCCAAATGTTTGATAAGGAGAGTTCACTGACAAATCAAGAAGATTTTCATCCCTGACTCTGCTATCTCCACCACTTTGTTTTGTAATACAATAATGCAGCCTGACGATGTCAGATTTAGTTAACTTTTTCATTCTGCTAACTTCTTATAAGCTATAGCATTTTTTTTCAAGTATTTTTCATTAAGTGCTTCTAATTCTTCATAAGAAAAAGATTCATCATTTTCAATATTTTCAGATTCTTCGTAAGCTGTTATTATATATTTAGGTGCATTATTTTTTAAAATTACTGCAGAACCTTTTTCATCAACTAATCTTGCCACTTTGGAAAAATTTTGATTAGCTTCTGTTATCGAAACCATTGTTTTTGTATCTATCTTCATTTTTAATCTCCTTACATTTATTATACCACAAAATAGGACAAATATATACTACTATACATCCTATAAAAAATGTATTGCAAATTGCATTACAGATAGTATTATCCTTATAAGGAGATGAGTTTATGAGCAAAACTGATACTATAAATGTAAGAATTGAACCAGAAATTAAGAAACAAGCTGAGGAAATATTAGCAAAGCTAGGCATACCTGTTTCTACTGCTATCAATATGTACTACAGGCAAATAGTTGAGAAGAATGGGATTCCTATGGAAGTAAAGCTTACTAGACCTAACTTACCTATTGTAGAGGATATGAGCGAGGAAGACTTACTTGAAGAATTAGCAAAAGGTTATAGAGATATAGAAAATGGGAATTATAGATCGGCAGAGGATGTATTTCGTGAACTTAATATGAAATATGAATTACCTAAATGAAAAGTATGGTCTATGATGTATGAAGTAAATTTTATTGGTGAATTAGAATCTTCAATGCAAAACAAGACTATTTTAGAATATTAGAAATTTTGTAATTAAAAAGGGGCTTTGTCAGCCCCTAATTTTTATTCTCCCGTATACATTGTGGATGCGCCTGGGTACATCTTGCCTAGTTCGTCAAATATTAGTCCTATATCGCCAAATCCTGTTTCTTCTAGCCTATCCATGGCACGGGTATAGGCCTTGTCTATATCTTCGTTTGTCATTTGATTTACTACAGATGGAGAAAATTCATAGTATTGTACCATTGCTGATTTGATAGCATCGTAGTCAGTTTGGCTTGAGCCAAATCTTCTCATTGTTGGTTTCTTAGGTTTTTTTTCTTCTTCTTTGGAAGAGTCAGATGTATTTTCCGAATTTTCTGCGTAGGTATTTTCATCAATTTCTTCATCTGGTGAAAGTTTATTTAAAAATAGGATATCTGCAGCTCTTTTTACATAATCATCAAAGTATAATTCTTCATTTTCCATATAGGCAATCTTTAGAGCTTCTTGGATATAATAATCATCTGTTGCCCAAACCTTGTCTACTGGATAGCCCCAAGTTCCCATCAAGGTTCTTTCGTAGTTGAACCTATCTGTAAGCTCTCCTTCTTCGGCAGCTTCTTGGTTGTATTTAGCTGCTATTGAATCTAGAGGGAATTTGCTAGATTGGTATGGATTTTCAATTGCTAATTCTTGGAATACAAAGTCCTTTTGATCCCAGTAGCCAGTTTCTTCTGATAGTTCTTTTGCTTTTTCTACTACTGTATCAATTTCTTCATCGGATAGCTCATCGGCAAAATCCTCGTCAAATTCACCAAATTCGACTATCATATCTCTCCACTTATTGTAGTCGATTGTGTCGATTTCTTTTTCAGCAAGACTTGTATCTTTATCTTTACTATCTTCTGATGTAGTTTCTGTATTATTGTCCTCAAGAGCTTGAGATATTTCTTCATCATTTGCTACATTTTGGACATTTTTTGCTTCTTTATTATTACAAGCACTTAAAACAGTTATTAGTGCAAGGCTTGCTAGTATTTTTTTGTAAGTCATATGGCCTCCTTAAGTTATTATAATTTTATCATGTTTCTTTATTTTTTTGTAGTTAAATACAGATTTGTAATAAATTTTTAATTTTTTTGGGTAAAAAATATAGTTTGTGCAAAAAATTGTAACTTTTTTGTTGCAATTACATCTTAAATGGTTTATAATAGGTCTGTAAACTAAAAAAATAGACTTATTGTAATTATATTGTAATAAAAGTGAGGTAATAAATATGAAGAAAATTAATAAAACATTATTGCTTGCCTCAACATTATTTGTATCTCAAGCTGTAACTCTTTCTGAAAATGCATATGCTGATGAAGGATACGATCTGAATGTTGAACTAAGCACCGAGGAAAGTTCTGATGCTAGCTTAAATGAGGAAGTACAACCAATCAGCCAAGATCAAGTAGATAGCAATGAAGATATCACACTAAGTAGCGAAAGCCTTAATGAAAATGAAGATGCTATCTCAGAAAATAAAGAGCTAGAACCAGAGCTAGATCTTGAAATGGAACAAGCACAAGCAAATTCAAGTATCGAAAACGAAGAAAGCGAAGAAAGTGAAGATTCTGAAACTAGGCAAAAAGAAGAATCATCTGATGAAGTCAATGATGAAGTCAATGAAGAGTCAGAAGAGCAAGAACAAAGAAATGACCTAGTTCAATATGACGATAAAAACCTTGACGAAATTTTAACAATGATTGATGATGTTGATGCTAAAACTAGCGGAAATAGTCAATCTGTTGATAATAAATCTACTGACAATCAAACTACTGAAGATCAAACTGTAACAGAAGAAACAAAGATTGATCAAAAAGTATATTATGCTCCAAAAGCAACAGGTGTTATAGTTGAGGAAAAAAATACAACAAAATATTACGAAAACAATAAGTTAGTGACAAATGCACAAGTTATAGTTAATGATAGATTTTACAATATCGACAACAAGGGTAATGCTACAAATCCAAAGGCATATTGGACTGTAATGGGAGCAAACCTATACTATTCAGATGAGACAGGTCATATTGTAAAAGGTATCAAAGAAATCAAAAACAAAAAATACTATTTTAACAATGATGGTATCTTACAATTAAACAGACTTCTAGTAACAAATGAATCTCATTATGATATTGGAAGCGAAGGCGAAATGCTTGCACCAAAAAATAAATGGGTGACAATTAACAATAAAAAATATTATAACGACAATAATGGAAAATTATTAAAGGGTATAGCTAAAATCGCCGATAAAACATATTACTTTGACAATGATGGAGTTTTAAAAACAAATAAAAAAGTTCTAACAGAATCAAGATTCTACACAGTGGATGGAAATGGTATAGCAACCAATAGAAAGAATTATTGGTTTAACCTTGGTGGTAAGACATATAGAACAAATAAAAACGGCTCTATAATAACGGGTCTATTTAACGAGGGAAAAAATACATACGTATTTGACGACCAAGGCGTTTTATTCCAAAATACTTCTGTAATTGCTGGTGGAAAATACTACAATATCGACAAAAACGGCCTAGTTAATAATCCTAAGAATTCATGGGTAACATACAATGGTAAAAAATACCACACTAACGAAAACGGTTATGTACAAGAAGGCGTGTGGAAGATAGATGACAAATACTACTATTTCACATCAAATGGTCTAACAGCCAACAAGACAATTACACAACAAGGTGTAGTATATAAAGTCGATGAAAATGGTATAGCTACAAAAGAAGATAATAACATCCCAGGCGAAAAATCTGTTGATAAAGTTATGGAATGGATGTTCAATGCCAGAGCTAACAAGCTAACCTATAATATGGGAGCAGGAAGAAACTCAGCCAGCCAAGCAGACTGCTCATCAGCAGTATATAGGTCACTAATATATGGTGGATTCCTAGGCAAGGATGCATGGGTAGGTAACACCGAAACCCTATTCCAAATGGGAGCAAAGGGCAAGGTAATGTATGAAGTAAAAGAATCTGAAATCCAATATGGAGATATCTTTGTTGCAGGAAGACCAGGTGGATCTGCGGGAGCAGCAGGTCACACAGGATTTGTCCTAAACTCAACAGATGATACAATCATTCATATGTCCTACAGCAAAAATGGTGTAGCAGTAACACCTCGCAAGGGCTACATGGGCGATTCTAGAGGACTTCCAGTAAAATACTTTAGACTTGTAGGCGGAAACTCTGCAAACACATATCTAAATGTAAAATAATATATAAACACCTTAGTTTTTTATAGGCTAGGGTGTATTTTTTTGTAAAAAATACAAGCGGTTTTGTAAAAGATTGAAAATAAATATGCATTTATATTCATAATTTTACAAAAATTGATAAAATTTATATTTATCGTATATTATAAACCGTAGGAAAACAATTTAAGGGAGAAAAGATAATGAAAATAAAAAAAGTATTTTCATCTGTAATGGCCCTAGGCCTTACTCTAACCCTTGCTTCTTGTGGAGGATCAGATAGTGATTCTATCAACACAAGTGAAGATGTACAAACAAGCAAGGAAAGTACAGATGAAAGTGTAGATAGCCAAGAAGAAAATGAACTTGACCAAGATGCCAAGGAAGACTTGGATAATTTTGAAAGCCAAACATCAAACGACACCCTAGTAGTTGGTGTTGGATCAATGAATGGTGATTTCATCCAAGGTTTTGGTAATGATGCCAACGACGTTAAAACTCGTAGGCTTCTAGGCATAGAGGGAAACAATGGTTTCACAACCTATGTCCAAGATGAAAACGGAAAGTGGCAATGGAACAAGTCAATTTTAGCAGAAGAACCAACAAGCGTAAATAATGACGATGGTTCAATGACAGTAACATTTAAGTTAAAGGATGATGTAAAATGGTCAGATGGAGAGCCTCTTACAGCTGATGACTTCCTATTTTTGACACTTTTACAATCTGATTACAACCACATTTCTATGACTGGTTCACTACAAATAGGTGATGATGGACTAGTAGGTTATGAGGCTTTCCACAATAATGATTCAAATGAACTAGAAGGTCTAGAAAAAATAGATGATCATAGTTTTAGTGTGACTATAGATGCCAAAGAACTACCATATTTTGACGTTCAATCCCTATCAAACGAGGGAGCTAGACCACTTCATCACATAGCACCAAACCTTCAAGTAGCTGAAAATGGTAAGAGATTAGAAGTGAAAGATGGTTATGAAGTAACAGAATCTGATAAAGAAGAGTTCATCCAATCAGTAGATACAAGAATTGGCAAACTAAAGGAAGAGTTTGACGAAAATTATCCAGAAGTGCCAGAAGATGGCAGCGAGGAAAAGGAAGAATACGATCAAGACCTCAAAGATCGTGATGAAAAAATAGCCGAACTTGAAGCAAGCAAAGAAGGAGACATAGACCCAACTCGCCTACTAATCGACAAGGCTGCTATCTTTGAAACAGAAGAATATAGATTTAAGCCAGAAGTTACACCAGGACCATATAAGTTCGAATCATTTAAAAACAATATGACAAAACTTAGCCTAAATGAAAATTATCCTGGCAACTTCAGAGGAGATAAGGCGACAATTCCAAATATCATCCTCCAAGTAATAAACGAAAATATAGCTGTAGACCTACTAGAAAATGGGGATATAGACGTTTGGGAAGATGAAAATAAAGGTGGAAAAATCGACCAAATGAGAAAGGCTGCCGATGAAGGCAAAATCCAAATAGGATCTTTTGAAAGAAATGGTTACGGTAACATCACCTTCCTAACAGATAGAGGACCAACCCAGTACAAAGAAGTTCGCCAAGCTATAGCTTACCTAATGGATAGAAACGAATTCGTTGCATCCTACGCAGGTGGATATGGCGTTGTAACTAATGGTATGTACGGCCAAAGCCAATGGATGTATAAGGAACGTGGAGCTGATGTAGAAAGCGAAATGATCAACTACACTCTAAATATAGACAAGGCTAATGAACTATTAGACCAAACTCCATACAAATATGAAAAAGACGGTAAGACACCTTGGGATAAGACAAAACTAGAAGAAAACTTCAAGGGAGACCTAGAAGGATTTGACTACTACAGATACGATGAGAATGGCAAGAGATTGGTAGTAAACCAATATGGTTCAGACCAATCACCAATCACAACCCTTATCTCCAACCAACTACCAATAAATGCAGCCCAAACTGGTATGGAATACAATGTAACATCTGGTTCCTTCTCAACTCTAATAGAGCTATACAACTATCCAAAAGAAAACCCAGACTATACAGCATTTAACATGGGATCAGACTTTGGTGTGCCATTTGACCCATGGCTATACTACTCACAAGAAGGTCCATTTAATAAGACAAGAACAAATGACCCAGAAGCTGACAAAATTACAGAAGATTTGAGAAAAACAGATCCATCTGATGTAGAAGGCTTCCTAGATAAATGGGTAAAATTCCAAATTTGGTACAACGACTACCTACCAGAAATTCCACTATACTCAAATATCTTCCACACAGGATATTCAAACAGAGTAAAGGGATTTGATGTAATGAGCCCTGTATGGCACCTAAACGACCAAATCAATGCCATCACTCTTAGCGAATAGAAAAGGCAAAATTTATTAGGATTTTGATTAGAAAAAATCTAGTTGATGATAAATCTTAATTAAACAAGTATAAGCTGACCTCCAAAATTTAGCTAAAACTAAATTGAGGAGGTCAGTTTTTTATGTAAATAAATAAAAAAATAATAAAAAATCAAAAAATATAGGCAAAAATGCCCAAGTTGCCCTATAGTTGCTAGCTTTTTAGAAATAAATTCCTTACAATAATAAAAAAAAGGAGGACCTATGATTGGAGAAAAAATTAAAAATAAGAGAAAAGAATTGAACTTGACCCAAGAATATTTGGCAGATGAATTAAAGATTTCAAGGCAGGCTGTATCAAAATGGGAAAAAGGGCTAAGTGAGCCTTCCATGGATAATCTTGTTAAATTATCAGAAATTTTTGGGGTCGATATAGACTACTTCAAAAAAGATGAAAATAAGTCACCCATATCAAATATTTTTTGGGATTTTCTATATGCGGCTATTGGGCTTATTTTCTATTTACTATATTACTTTGGGATAATGCAGGGAGGCTTAAACAAGGATCCAAGGCAAATGCCATTTTTAATACTTACTGTTTTTTTAGCTATTTCAGTAATAGCTTTCCCTCAAGCTGTAAAAAATATGGGGGACAAATTAGATGAGATTGATTATTTCACATTTTCCAAATTAATCTTGCCAGTGATTTTTATAATATCACCATTTATAGTTTTTTATTATATTTTCAAAAAAGAAAAATCTAATTAGTAACGATCATAATCGGATTATTTATAGTAAATTTCTCTGTAAGTGATTATAATAACAAACTTTTAGCAGAAATTTTCACAAAAAAACAAAAATTTATTTTCGTATATATAAGATAAAAATGTATAAAGAAAACGTATCCAGATAAAGTTACACTTATAATAAGTACTTTAGTTAAGTGCTGAAGTGCTTGCGTTCACTACATTATTACAATAAAGTTTTATTTATAATTATTTGGGAGTGAAATTCAAAGCTTGAAAAACCAACCGTTATAATGTATAAGTATGCAACAAGATAAATAATAACAGCTTATCCCTATTGACAAAAAGTGAAATATAGATTAAAATTTACTTAACATAAAATAAATGGAGGGTATACTCGTGAAAATTAAAAAAGTATTTTCTTCCCTAATGGCACTAGGCTTGGCAACAACTCTAGCAGCTTGTGGAGGAAACACTGATTCAGCTAATACTGAAAAAGATAACGCTGAGCAAGCAACAACTGAAGATACTGCAGAAAACGCAGAAGAAACAACAGATGGAGCGACCGAAGATAATGCAGAAGAAACAACTGATGATCAAGGCGAAAATACTGAGGAAGACGCTGAAGCAAGCGAAGAAGTAGAAAACTTTGAAGCTCAAACTTCTGATGACACCCTAGTACTAGGTCTAAAGGACCTAAACGGTGACTTCTTAGTTGGTTGGACTAACAACGCTAATGACGTTGTTGTAAGAAAATTACTTGGCATCGAAGGTAACTCTGGTTACGCTACTGTAGTCCAAGATGAAAATGGTCAATGGATTACAAACCCAGCAGTTGTTGATGGTGAACCAAAAGTTACAGAAAACGAAGATGGTTCAAAAACATTTCAATATAAGATCAAAGAGGACCTAAAATGGTCTGATGGTGAGCCAATTACAGCAGATGATTACCTATACGGTAATTTAATATTTACTCACCCATCATATATACCTGTAACAGGATCTACATCAATAGGTGCTGACTCACTAAAGGGCTACGAAGCTTACCACACAGGTAAGGATGCAGACGGTAACGATGTTGACTTCTTTGAAGGTCAAAAGAAAATCGATGATTACACATTCGAATTCACTATTGATAGCGCATTTTTACCATACTTTGAAGAAGCAGCTCTAGCTTCAGCTGACGTATTCCCACTACATGTAGTAAGTGAAAATCTTGTTCTTAACGAAGATGGTACAAAACTTGTTGCAAAAGACGGATATGAACCAAGTGAAGAAGAAATCCAAAAATACAAAGATGACCTTCAAAAACAAATTGATAACCTAAACGCTGATTTTGAAGAAAACGTTGAAGAACCAGGTGAAGATGCATCTGAAGATGATAAGGCAGCTTACGAAGAAGAAAAAGCAGCTCACGATGAAGAAGTAAAGATTCTTGAAGATAAGATGAATGGTGATGTTGACCCAAGCCTTCAACTAATCGAACAAGCTATGCTTAACATCTACAATGAATATAGGGTTAACCCAACAGTTACAACTGGACCATATATGTTTGATGAATTCAAAAACAACATGGTTAAACTATCTCTAAACCCTAACTATGCAGGAAACGCTAAGGGTGACAAAGCAACAGTTCCACACATCATAGTACAAACAGTAAACTCAAATATAGCTATAGACTTACTAGAAAATGGCGATATAGATATTTGGGAATCAGAAGCAGATGGTGGAAAGATCGACCAAATGAGAGCTGCAGCTGATGCAGGTAAAATCAAATTTAACGAATTTGAAAGATCTGGATATGGTAACCTTACATTCTTAACAGACAGAGGAAACACACAATATAAAGAAGTTCGTCAAGCTATCGCTCACTTAATGGATAGAAACTCATTCGTACAATCATATGCTGGTGGTTACGGTGTAGTAACAAACGGTATGTACGGCCAAAGCCAATGGATGTACAAGGAAAAAGGAGCTGACCTAGAAAGTGATCCTAATATGATTAACTATCAATTAAACATTGATACAGCTAACGAATTACTTGACAAGACACCATTTACATTTGAAGCAGATGGAAAAACTCCATGGGATAAGGCAAAAGCTGACGAAGAATTCGCTTCAAACGCTGATAATTTTGATTATTATAGATACGATGAAAATGGTAAGAGACTTGTTGTAAACCAATATGGTTCTGATGAATCTCCAATAACAACACTAATTTCTAACCAACTTCCAAATAACGCTAAACAAGTTGGTATGGAATATAACGTAACAGCTGGTAACTTTGCAACATTATTGCAATATTACACATCTCCAACAGAAGATGCGGAATATACAGCATTTAACATGGGTACCAACTTTGCACCAATATTTGACCCATGGTATCAATACAACTCAAAGGGTAGTGATAACAAGACAAGAACAAACGATCCAAAAGTTGATGAAATCACAGAAAAACTTCGTAGAATCGCTCCAGATGATAAAGAAGCGTTCTTAGACGAATGGATGAAATTCCAACTTTGGTACAATGACTACCTACCAGAAATTCCACTATACGCTAACCTATTCCACACAGGTTACACAAACAGAGTAGAAGGATTTGATATCAATACGCCAACATGGCAATTTGCAGATCAAGTAAATGCAATTACAATAGCTAAATAGTTATCGAAAATCTCTTAAAACTAAAAGGGCTCACATAAGTGAGCTTTTTTAGTTAATGATAATGTATAATTTGGTGGATTTATTAGAAAGATTGAATAAAAATAAATGATATGAATCTTAAAAATAGTGAATAATAATACACAAAAAAGATAAATTTTTCTTGTTATTATATTAATTATATTTGACAAAATCGGGTCAATATATTAATATATAACTTATAAAAAATGTTATCTTGGGGTTTTTAACCTATTTGATTTTTACTAAATAAATACATAGAAATTATTCAATTGAAAAGGATTTAGTAAGTATAAAAAAATCAATTATATAACAAAATAGGAAGGGAAATTATGCTCCGTTATATAGTAAAGAGAATTTTAAACATGATACCAGTTGCAATAATCATATCTATATTGCTATTTACTTTCTCTAAAGCTATGCCTGGGGATCCTATCAAGGCTATGATGCCACAAGGAACCCGTATGACTAAGGCACAAGAAGAACAGCTTTATGAGACACTTTCTGAACGTTATGGACTAAATAAGTCCTATCCAGAGCAATATGTTAGATGGTTAGGCAGAACTCTTAAAGGTGACCTTGGGGAGTCTATAAGAGTAAGACGTGATGTAAAAGAATATCTAAAAGAACCACTAAAGAATACAATATTTCTAAATATTGGTTCGACTATTATTTCATTTGTTTTATCGATACTTATAGGTATAAGGTCGGCCACCCATAGGGGAGGGGTCTTTGATAGGACCTTCCAGACTCTAACATTGGTTGGTCTATCTATTCCAGTATTTTTCATAGGTCTTATTGCAATTTATATTTTTGCATTTAAACTTAAATGGTTACCAGCCAATGGTATGCCTAGGACCAACGAATTTAAAGAATGGGTTAGATACCTAACTCTACCTACACTTACACTTACTATAGGATCTCTTGCAGGACTTTCTAGATATGTTAGAAACTCAATGCTTGATGCCTTAAACGAAGATTATATTAGAACAGCAAGATCTAAGGGTCTTAAAGAAAAGACTGTCATCTATTCACATGCCTTTAGAAATGCACTTATTCCAGTAGTTACAGCTCTAACATGGGCAGTATTAGGTATGTTCTCTGGTTCTGCTATTACTGAGAGAATATTCTCATATAGGGGAATTGGTAACGAACTTATTTCTGCAGTTATGGCCCAAGATTACAATATTATATTAGCCCTATCAATGTTTTATGCTATACTTACACTTTTAGGAAACTTGATAATGGATATAGCCTATGCGCTAGTTGATCCAAGGGTTAAACTAGACGCTTAAGAGGGGAAATATGAACAAGACACTTAACAAATCATTAAAATCGTATAAGAAATTTTTAAAGTCATATCTCCTTAGAGGCTTTACATTTGCAGATGGAATAGATGAAAACGAAGCTAAAAAAATAGAAGATAATAGACTTGATAAAGAGATGAGAGAAAATCTCAATGGACCAAATCCAAATGTTGGTACTGGAGGAGATAATTCTACAGAAAATAAGGACCTAAAAGAAGAAGCTATTCTTTCACCAGGTCAGGTAGCACTAAGAAACTACTTTAGAAACCCACTTGGTGTTATTGGACTTATAATGTTTGTGGCTATAATACTAGTTGTATTTATAGGTTCTAGAGTCCTACCTTTTAACCAATACTATTCACAGGGTAACCTTACTAACGTTGCTCCAGGTGGGGCATATATGAATTTCCCTAGTGAAATGGAAAAAGAAGGTACAAAGAAGATATCAATGGGTAATACCTT